>DATMSZ010000318.1:0-3546 GCA_035565175.1 Pseudosphingobacterium sp. | reverse complement strand
TATTCGGTTTAGCAGACGACGAGAAAATATTATTAAACAACTTTGCCAAGAAACTGAAAGCAAAACTTATAAAAAAATAGTATATGAACAAAATATTGATAATAGGCGCCTTTGACAGATTTAACTATGGAGATCTACTTTTCCCGATTATTATAGAGCAACAGTTGAAGACGTATTCAAATGCCCTGGATATAGAATATTTTGGAATAGTAGAAAGTGATTTAAGCTCACTAGGGGGGAAGCCTACAAAAAGCATACAGCAATTTTATGAAAGCTGTGAAAAAGGGACACAGCGGGCAAACATCATTGTAGCGGGAGGAGAGTCTATCGCTGTAACTTGGCATTCACTGCTGGTTGCCTTAAACAAAAAATATAAGATAGTAAGAAGATATCAACACCATTTCGAAAAGTTTATAGATCTGAATAAGTTTGCAAAAAACATATTAAAGGGACAGACAGAACTACCCTTTGTTTTTAATAGTGGTGATTTTAAGAACGTAGATCATGTAATATTTAATTCATTAGGTGGATCGGAAATTCCCGATAGTATCTTTAAAAAAGTAAAGGAGCTCAAAAAGAAGCTACAGCAGGTCGATTATTTTTCTGTGAGGGATAAGGTGACAAAGCGGAATATGGATCAACGGGATATTCCAACGGAGCTATTCCCTGACTCGGCGATTCTAATGGCAAAATTTTATCCGATTGATACGTTGCAGACACTTGTTTCTAGCGATGTACGGTCGTACGTGGAGAAGAATAGAGGCAATTACGTGTTTTTTCAGATCAACAGAAATCATGCAAAAAATCAAGAGGAGCAGATTGCTAGTCAACTAAATGCAATTCATAAACAAACGCAAACTGAAATTTGTTTATGTCCGATAGGGAAGGCGTCCAATCACGACGATGATGAAGCTTTACGGAAAATTTTACCACATCTTAAAAATACCGGCAAGTTTTTTGAAGAAGTAAGTGTATGGGATATTATGTGCTTAATTGCTAATTCAAAATGTTATATTGGAACCAGCTTACATGGAGCCATCACCGCAATGAGTTATGCCGTTCCATACATTGGCGTAAACGTAACCAAGCTAAATAGTTATCTCAATACCTGGGGAGTAGATGGTATTAATAAAATTGTAAAAATTGATTCCCTATTTGAACAATTCAATATTGCTGTTAATATTTCGAAGGACGAACTAACGAGGGCAAGGGACTTTCAATTCCAGGAAATTGAAAAATCCTTTGAGCATATGAAAAAGTTACTGATGCCTGGTTGATCTTTCTTCAGATTGTGCTTGCTCATCTTCCTTGGAGGTCCCTGATTGACCTTCTTTAAATTCTCTTATGCCTTGTCCCAGACCGCGCATGAGTTCGGGTATTTTTTTTCCTCCAAATAGAATGAGAAGCGCTATAATAATTACAGCGAGTTCTGGCCCACCTATCACTCCTAACAAAATTGTATGAAGCATATTACGATTTTTAGTTTTAACTTTGCAAAGTTACGGAGGCAGGCATTAGAAAATGATTAGAGATACATTAGGATTGCTTCTTAATACATTTACCTATATTATTTTTAATTCTTGTGGTAAAGAACATGTGAATTAATGCTTTTATATAAATTCTTATATATCTAAAATATCTGTACCACTAGGAGTGAGATGCGGCCTTTGAGCTTATAAGACCTTGTAGCTAAACGTAACGACTGAACACTATGCTGAGCATATACCAAGCTGTCAGTATGCGCTGAAAGGTTGGTATAGTGGCACGTAAGCAGTAAAAAGATAAATAACCGATGGAAATAGATAAGAAAAAAGATCTAGGTAAAACAACAGGTATCTTACAGAAGCTTCTCGTTATTTTCCTGATCTTTATTTTTTTAATGACAGCAGGATCTCTATCACTTCGGCATTCCCTATCAGAAAGATTGAACCATTTAAGCACCAAATTAAAGGCACCTCCTGAAACCGGCGAAATAAGTAATCTATTGCTCGAACTAAATAGTGCAGAGAACGATTTTCAACAGGCTAGCTTGTATGGTTACGGGGATAAACTAGGAGAATATCAGAATAAGCTATTAGGAGTTTTTAGACAGATAGAAGGAATTTTAAAAGAGTATCAGAAAGTATCTACTTCTGATATTAATATTAAGAATGAAGAGGACTTTAAAAAATCATTGGATGGCAAGCTCGATTTGTCACTAAAAGTATTTGCGCTAAAAAAGAATTTCGATTCCTTATTAACGATTACAACAGAAGATAAGTTTATAGGGAAAAATAAAATTAGAGCGACTACCAGGTCTAGCAGAGATACAGAGCGTAAAGCGGCTCAGGACACCATTATACAAGAAGTAGCCTCTGCCGTTAAGAAAAAAGGTTTCTTTAAAAGGTTACAGAATGTCTTTTCTCCAGGCGAAGATTCTTTGCGGACAAAGTTTTTAACAGTGACCAGAGAGAATGCCATCAGAGATTCAATCTACAGAGAACTCCAATTGCGAAATGAGCGCGGACAAAAGAAGCTTTTAGAAAAGCTGAGTAAAGAACATAACCTACTTGCAGAATCTCAGCAGCAACTAATCTCTTCTAATTTATCACTTATTAATCAATTAAGGCAACTCATAGACCAGATAAAAGATAATTATCTTGAAAGTTGGGAGCAGAACCAGCAAGAAACATTGGCCGAATATGAAGCGGCGGTAGATGAGTTGGACACCTTTACCATAACAGCAATCATTATGGTACTTGTTTTTGTTGCCTTATTGCTTGTTTACATTAAAAAAGCCAGTAAAGCAGAAAATCAGTATAAAGCAGAAAACACACGAGCTATTGCTTTAGCTGAACAGAAATCAGAAATGTTGGCAACAATGAGCCATGAAATACGAAATCCTTTAACCGCTATAACTGGTTTTATTTATTTAATTAAAAACACTAATCTTACAGAAGAGCAAAATAGAATGGTAAGCTCCATTAAAACATCTTCCGATATGTTAATGGAGACTGTGAATGATATTTTAGACATGACAAAGATGGAGAGTCAGCCATCGGAAGTGCTTAAGATAGTTTCATTTACACCCTATCATGAGATAAAAGAAACCATTGAAACCATGCGATTCATTACAATAAGGAAAAATATATCGTTGACTCTTCATTTTGAGGGATCACAGGATAACATGGTATATGGGGATCCTTTTAGGCTAAAGCAGATTATCATTAATTTGTTGGGAAATGCTATTAAATATACAGACGAAGGGGGTGTAGAAGTAAATTGTGTCTTAGCAACTGGCGAACGAGCAAATATGGAAGAACTAACCGTAACGATAAAAGATACGGGAATTGGAATTCCTATCGAGAGACAAGCTAAACTGTTCACAAAATATTATCAGGCCTCCAGAGAAAATAATAGGCCGGGTACCGGACTAGGCCTTTATATCTGTCACCATTTAATTAAGTTACAACAAGGAACCATTACCGTAAAAAGTGAGGAGGGAAAAGGTTCTGCTTTCAGTTTCCGTATTCCTTATAAATCTGCAAATTTGTAATAATGGTAGAT
>DATMSZ010000317.1:0-2220 GCA_035565175.1 Pseudosphingobacterium sp. | reverse complement strand
ACGGTTAATAAATTGCCTTTTATAAAAGCGCTGTGCATATTTAAGCATGGAATCAAGATGACTGATAATAATAGCCTTGCTCAGTTCATCAGTATTGTTATTGTGTTCTTTTTCTATGCTGAAATACAGATTCCAGATAATGTCCTCCTCTCCGGGCGAAAGATGCAATGCCTCATTGACTTCATAATCGAAATAACTGTATTTCTTAATTTCGTTATAAACAGAAGTTCCCGGCAGAAAGTCTTCATGAATAATAATTAAGAATCCCTTTTCCTGAAGTTCCACGTTTTTTAAGGTCACTTTCTGTTGAGGCTTTATGAATGACATTGAACCGCGGTCATGGTCATATTTTGTCTTTCCATAAAGCATACTCCCTGATTTCAATTTTTTAAATCCTATGATATAAAATTCTGAAGAAAATTCAATTTCAGTACTACCGGTACATGTATTTTGTTCACCGTAAGCCACACTAAAAAGCGGATGCTCAGGTGGCTTTATACCGAGGGCTTCGTGTAGGTCGCTTATTTTTTTTAAATGAATCATTTTTCAGCAATAATAAAAATAGAATCTGGGAAATCCAGATTCCGTTGATTTTAACCCTTTATTAACCATGTGCTGCCACAGAAACATCCTGCCATGATTCCCATGTTTTAAGGCGCTCTTCGTACGTGTGTTTTACCCAAGGATAAGTACTTTTACCCAAGAGCAATCTCAAAGGCGGATTCTCCGCATCCACCAAGCTGAGAATAGCTCCTGCAGTTGCAGCAGGGTTACCGGAATCTTGCTGTTCAGCGTGCTCATAAAAATCTTTTCTTATCTCATCGTAAGCAGGTATCGATTCACTTAATTCCAGGGAATTGGTACCGAAGAAATCTGTGGCGAAACCACCCGGTTCCACAATGGTTACTTTAATGCCAAAACCGCTTACTTCGCTGGCAACTGTTTCAGTAAGACCTTCAACAGCAAACTTAGTTGCACTGTACAGTCCCATTAGCGATACCGTGTTCAATCCCAGCGCACTTGAAAGTTGAATAATTTGACCTGAATTTTGCTCACGCATAATTGGCAGAACCGCTTGTATAGTCCATAATGAACCTAATACATTGGTCTCTAATTGTGATCTAACGTCTTGTTCGCTCAACTCCTCTACAGCTCCAATATGCCCAAAACCAGCATTGTTTATCAATACATCGATGCTGCCAAAATGTTTCTTTGCAGTTTTAACTGCGTCAAAACTTCCGCTTCTATCAGTAACATCAAGTTTTAGTACCAACAGGCTTGATGGAAATTCTCTTGTCAGTTCTGTTAATGTTTCAGGATTACGCACCGTTGCAATTACATTATCGCCGCGTTTTAGGAATGCATCTGTCCAAATCCTTCCGAATCCACGGGATGCGCCCGTGATAAAAATTGTTTTTGCCATTATTTCACTTTTTTTGATATATTTTATATAGGCAAATTTATGCAGTTAACAACAGTTATTCTGATACAGAAGTAGGTAATAATGGAACATTTTCACGATTTTTCACCTGCTTGAAGTAATTTTCACCCCTTCAAATCCTTCTCGGTATCATATCCACTTACTTTAGGGTGTAGCTGTCATTCTCCAGTACAAAAGTAACCAATCAAAACGGAGAAGATTTAGATATAAACAACCTTAGGGGTTTATCAAAACTAGTATCACATGCCGTATTTAAAAAAACCGAGTTCCAGTACCAATCAGTGTGCCTACATTCGTAGGATGAAGAAATACCCAAGTTGGGAGCAAATAGGAGAGGAGCGGCCCAAGACTTTGCAAGATCTCATCTCTTCAGCCTATCAAACCCTCTGCAAGCATTACAGACACAAGTATATCTATAATCAGCAAAAATTAATATAGTGAGGTTGTTTTTCATGGGATGCTCATCTATCTATTCTTGCCTCTTATCCCTATCCAACACATCAATTAACTTTGTAATAAAAGCATTCTGTTCCCTACGCACATTGGGTGACCAACCATCGATGATACGGTAAAAAAATGTAAATAATTAGTGCGATGACACCTAAGTACGAGAAGATAATTAGAAAGGTATAGTACAATAATGCAATGCCTTGATCCCAATAAACCCGTAATAGTTTAATCTGGATATTGGATTAAATGAAGGGGGAGATTACAAAGAAATTTAAATACGAGAAAGAACCAGTTGTATCTAGCTATAAACAAGGATTGTTAGAGTTCAT
>DATMSZ010000316.1:0-8877 GCA_035565175.1 Pseudosphingobacterium sp. | reverse complement strand
AATGTTTTGATCAAGGGAACTGTAAGTGGCACTTCTACCAATCAAGACGGGTCATTCTCTTTAAAAACCCGGGCAAAATACCCCTTTACTTTAATAATATCATCATTAGGGTTTCAATCTAAGACATTTGAAATTACCGGTCCTGAGTCTGATTTAAATATCGAATTGCTTACACAGACTATGCTAGGCAAGGAGGTCGTGATCACTGCGTCGCGGGTTGAAGAGAACATTCTTAAATCACCGGTGGCCATTGAAAAGCTCGACATAAGAGCTATTCGAGAATCTCCAGCTCCCAGCTTCTATGATGCTTTGGAAAATGTGAAGGGCGTTCAGATGACAACGTCAAGCATCACTTTTAAAATCCCAAACACTCGGGGTTTTAACATTCCAAATAACTTTAGGTTTGTTCAATTATCTGACGGCGTAGATATGCAGGCGGCCACACTCGGCGTGCCACTGGGCAATGCAATCGGACCAACAGAACTGGATATTGCAAGTATTGAAATTACTCCAGGTGCTTCTTCTGCTCTTTATGGCATGAACGCTATCAATGGGATGGCTAATCTTCTCACTAAAAGTCCTTTTTTATATCAAGGACTGAGTGTTTACTCAAAAAATGGTTTAAACCACACTGGGGGAACTGGCCGAAGCTTAAGTAATTTAACAGAAAATGCGATCAGGTATGCAAAGGCCTTTAATAATAAATTTGCATTCAAGGTTAACCTAAGTTATCTAAGAGGAACAGATTGGCTTTCGAATTCTTATCAAGACCAAAACCCGAATAATCTTGTCACAGCAAATCCTTCTTACCCAGAGCTAAATGGCAATGCCAACGCCGCTTATGATGGCTGGAATATTTATGGCGATGAAAACAACAATGCAGTCACAATAAACGGGGTGACATATAATGGAAATCCTAATCAATCTTTTATTGTAAGAAGAACAGGTTACAAAGAAGAAGATTTATCTAAGCCAACAGTGGAGAACTTGAAGTTTGATGCTGCCCTTCACTATAGAATTACCGAAAATGCAGAGATTTCCTATACCTATCGCTACGGCCGCATGGATGGCGTATTCCAAAGAGGTAACAAAATCCAATTAGACAATGTACGGGTTCAAAATCATAAATTGGAACTAAAGGGAGCGGATTATGTAGTACGTACGTATGTTTCTTCCGAGAACACAGGAGACTCTTATAATATAAAGCCCCTTGCCGACAACCTTGATCTAACCCATTTATCTAATAATGCCTGGAGAGACAAATTTAAGAGCGCACTACAATCGCAGCTTGATAACAACATTGATCTTGCAGAGGCCATGCAGCTAGCTAGACAAGAAGCAGACGCCGGCCGTGTAGAACCTGGCACCCAAGCATTTAACGACCTAAAAACAACTATTATAGGGATTAATAACTGGGATCACGCAAACGCTGGTGTTGCGGGAGCTCCCGCAACCGGAGGAGCGAGGTTGAAACAAATGAGCCGTACTTACCACGCCAATGCCCAATGGGATTTATCTGAAAAAATCACCGCATTTGATCTTTTATTAGGTGCTGACGCAACCATTTATGAAGTTATTCCGGACGGAAATAATTTTGTGGACTTCAGCAGGCCAGTGGCAGAAAGAAACCAACCACTTGCCGATGGTAGCTTTGGAGATAATGTATATTATAAAAAATTTGGAGGCTTTGGCCAGATTACCAAATCACTACTTAACGAAAAATTGAAGCTTTATGGATCGTTACGGGTTGATTATAATCCCGAATTCTCGGCCAAATTAAACCCAAGGATTGCTGCGGTATATACCTATAAAGAAAAGCATAACTTTAGAGCCTCTTTCCAGAATGGTTTCCGATTCCCAGCGTTATTTGAAGCATTATCTTTTGTTAACAATGGTAATGTACGACGTGTAGGCGGCTTGGCTTATATAAATGAAGGCCTGGGATATTTAGACAACTCATATACCTTAGCTTCCGTCAATAATTTTAATGCGGCCGTCAACAAAGATGTTGCGAATGGTTTATCTGCAAACGAGGCCGCTCTTAATAATAGAGCATTGCTGGAAACAACAAACTTATCTCCTACCGAACCGGAACGCATCACTTCTTTTGAAGTAGGGTACAAAAGCGTGCTCTTAGAAAATAAGCTAGTGGTTGACCTAGATATTTACACCAATCAGTATAAAGGTTTCTTAGGTCAGGTAGAAGTAGCCGTTCCATCTACCGACAAAATAGGTACTGACGCATCCGTAACGGACATGTTGGCAACGAATCGCTCCAAACAGACAAGGTATAGAGTATACACAAACGCTAAAAACACCTATAGTAATTATGGTTCTTCTTTAGGTTTAACTTATAACTTTTTCCAGAAATATACGGTTTCAGGCAATGTAAACTTCAGCAATATAACAGAGAATGATGAGAAAGATGTATTTGTAACTGGTTTCAACACACCAAAATGGTCTACTAATTTATCCTTTGGCAACAGGGAGATACTTCCAAATTTTGGTTTTAATATTGTATGGAAATGGCAAGAATCTTTCCTTTGGGAAAGTCCTCTTGTAAATGCAACGGTACCTGCTTATAACAACTTTGACGCCCAAGTGAGCTATAGAATTCCTCAAGCAAAGGCTACCATTAAAGTGGGTGGAAGTAATATCTTTAACAAGCATTACATTCAATATGCTGGAGGCCCTACTTTAGGAGCGCTATATTATACTGCTATTACATTCGACGGACTATTAGTTAAATAGGCTCAGTTAATAAAAACACCTACAGTTACGAAAGACTCCGTTGCTGTAGGTTATTTCCCTAATACGACTCCCTAACAAAATCAGTGCAAAATCTTAAACATCAGTTCTTTCATCAAATCCGCCGACTCCAAATTGACCGCGTCAACACCTTTAGACTTCAAGTCGTATTCTTTCAGATAGTTAATGACGTAAAACAACTTACCAGGGGGATAATTACGTGCCGCAAGCTCATAATCTTTCAAAAAAAACGGATGTACGCCCATCTCTTTTGCAGCAACTTGCTGGCTTTTATCAGGAAGATAGTGATATTTCAATATTTTTGAGAAATAAGAATATAAGGACCCCATAACCACTGGAACCGGGTTGGACTTTGGATTAGCTGCAAAATAATCAACAATTTGATTCACCTTGTATACATCCCTTTTGCCCAAAGCCGTGTTTAACTCAAAAATATTAAAGTCTTTGCTTATGCCTATGTTATTCTGTACATCTGTAACATTAATCTCTCGTTCTTTTGGAACATTCAACATCATCTTATCTAACTCGTTTGCAACCTTCGAAAGTTCCGTACCCAAATATTCACCTATCATAGCAGCAGCTTGTGGATGTATTTTCATCCCATGCTCCTTCACATACTCATCTATCCATGGAGCCAGTTTATTATCATAAATCTTTGTAGATTCAAATACAAGCCCGTTTTTTTCGATGCTTTTATAAATTTTTTTACGTTTATCAAACTTCCCATACTTATACGCAAATACCAACACTGTAGTAGCTAGTGGGTGTTCAATATAAGCCTGAACGAAATCTTCGGCTTTATCCCATTTTAAATTCTGTGCTTCCTTTATAATAATTACCTGATAATCGCTCATCATAGGATAACGCTTTGATGCGTTCACAATGGTTACCCAATCAGTATCTTTGCCATATAAGACGGTTTGGTTAAACCCCTTCTCTGCCTCACTCAGCACCTTATGTTCTAAAGCATTTGTTATTAAATCGATGTAATAAGCTTCTTCTCCATGTAAAAGGTAAATGGGCTTAACTTTTCTTTTTTGGATATCGGTTAATATAGTTGATGCGCTCATTCTATCGTTTAAATCAATCTATAGAGGTGTCTAAAAAGCTCGCTACCGTTATATCAAGTGTAGTGTAACGGAATCGAATCGGTCGTAGGGAGCTGATGAATTCCGTTGAAAATTGACTTTAATGAATAAATATCTGTTAATGAATCAATTAAAAATACTAGATTTAACTTCGTTGAGCCTTTGGGTTCTCCACTTCATTTCATTCCGCTCGAAATGAAGACACCTTTTAGACAGCACTTATAGCATTAAACACAAAATAACAATAATTTCTGGCTTTTGACAAATAATTAAGCTTCATTAAACTCCGCATTTTTAGCAAAATACTATTAAGTTTGTAAAGAAGAAACAAGACCTGCAGAACGTCTTAAAAATTGTTGTATTGAATATGTTAACCCCTACTCCACTAAATTTGCCTACTTATCCTTTTAAACTCGTTAGAGAAAAGAATAAGCTTATCATTTTTGACGAAATACGAAAAAAGTATCTAGTTCTAACACCTGAAGAGTGGGTAAGGCAACATTGGATTCAACACTTAATCAATACCAAGGGTTTTCCAAAAATGCTCATTCAGTCGGAAGGCGGGTTAAAGTTAAATTCCTTGCAAAAAAGAACAGACATTGTAGTTTTCAATAGTTTTGGCAAAAGAGTATTAATAGCAGAATTAAAGGCTCCGTCAGTAAAAATAACACAAGCGGTATTTGATCAGATCGCAAGGTATAATATAGTACATAAAGTACCATATCTACTCGTGAGCAATGGCTTACAGCACTTCTATTGCCAAATTAATTTTGAGAATGATTCTTATACTTTCCTCGAAGAACTCCCCCATTATAAAGAACTTAACATCTAACAAAAAAGCCACAAATAAATGTGGCTTTTATTCTTTTCAAATAGCTTTTTATTTTGCTGAAATGCTCAGCTCAACTACATTCGCATAGATAAAATTCATGGCTTTATGATTGGATTTAGCCGGGTTTTCTTTCTTAAATTCATCTAACAGGGCGACCTCAAGGTTATCTGTTCTATCAATATCCAACATCCCGCCTAAGCAAGGATACTTTTGTGCTAAATCACCTTCATTGAACCCTTCTATATACCCAAATCCGTCAACATTCGAATAAAAATTTGTAAAGGTAACAGGTAAAAAATTGTTCGCTTTTACTAAATCTTTTAAGCTAGAACCTACTCTAATACCTTCTTCTAGCTGGTAAGGTCCCATATCATTGTTTACACTCAATTTAGCCGCTTTATTAAATGGTGCGCTAGCTTCCGTCCAAGTTACTAGCACTTCCTCCGGAGTACCTTGAAACACCTTCGTTATATTCAATTTCTTGCCGTCAACGTCTTTTGTTTCATCGGCCAGCTTATCTGCTCCAAATTCTTTTTCAAGATCGGCATGGGTATAACTTAATTTAACTTTGCCAATTCCTTCACAAGTTATAAGGTTAGGGTCTTGTTGTTTTTCCTCGGTACCTTTTTTTGACGAACCGCCACAAGAAGCAAGTGCAAAGCCTATAAGCGCTAAACTTAGAATTTTTTTCATTTTAATTTCGTTTTATAATCAACAATAAATCTCACGAATATAAGAAAATGTTGTACTTTATTGTATCTCCTCTCATAAGTTACCTAAATCAATGCGCAATCGTTCCTAAGTGATATACCTTCTCGTTCCACTTATTTTTTTAAACCACAGCAAGCGTATCACTATTTGCCCAACAGATAACTAACAACGAGCTAGAGCACAGCTAGGCTTTCTTCCAAAATCTTAAGCTTAGCTTCCGCATCTATTTGTTTATTCCTTTCATTTTGAACTATTTCGGGCTTAGCATTTTGCACAAACTTTTCATTTGCCAATTTCGCCTTCACTGATTTCAGGAAACCTTCAAGATAGTTAATTTCAGCAACGATTCTTTCTTTTTCGGCAGCCACATCAATGTTTTGTGCGATCGAAACAAAAAATTCATCTTTCTCTGCGATAAAGCCAACTGTCCCATCCGGCTTTTCATCAACAAAGGTCACGTCATTAATATTCGCCAATTTACTAATACTATCTAGATACGATTTATAATCTCTTCCACTATTCACTTTAATTGCTAAAGGTAGAGATTCCTTAGGCGAGATTTGTTTTGTGTTCCTTATATTTCGTATTTCTGATACCACCTGTTGTATGACTATATAGTCTTTCAAAAGATGTTCATTCACTTCACCTCCTTTAGGATAAGGAGCAACGATGCAACAATCCGTTTCGGCCCTTATTCCAAACAGCTCATCATGCCATAATTCTTCTGATAAAAAAGGCATAAAGGGATGAATCAATGTTAATATCTGTTCAAAAAGCTCTTTGGTGTCATCATACAACACTTTTGCTATAGGTTGTTGATAAGCAGGCTTTACCAATTCGAGGTACCATGAACAGAAATCATCCCAGATCAATTTATAGATACTCATCAAAGCATCAGATAAGCGATAAGCAGCAAAATGTTCGTCGATCTCTTTAATAGCTTGATTAAAGCGGCTTTTAAACCATTTTATAGCATTTAATTCTGCTTCCGTTGCATTAGTATCGATTGTTTCCCATCCCTTAACTAGGCGAAATGCATTCCAAATTTTATTAGCAAAGTTCCTGCCTTGTTCGCAATAGGCTACATCGAACATCAGGTCATTCCCTGCTGGAGATGATAAGAGCATACCTACCCGTACCCCATCAGTACCGTATAGCTTCATTAGTTCTATCGGGTCTGGCGAATTACCTAAAGACTTAGACATTTTACGGCCCAATTTATCTCTTACAATACCTGTTAAATAAACATTTTTAAAAGGGGCTTTTCCACGGAACTCATGCCCCGCAATCATCATCCGCGCTACCCAGAAGAAAAGTATTTCAGGAGCCGTAACTAAATCGTTGGTTGGATAATAATAATTAATATCTTTTCCATTGGGATTTTTGAAACCATCAAACACCGAAATGGGCCATAGTCCAGATGAAAACCATGTATCAAGCACATCTTCTTCCTGATAAACACCAGCGGTAGATAGTCCTGCCTTTTTGAATTCTTCAAGCGCCTCCTCTTCTGTTTTAGCTACCACCCAATCTTGCTTATCGTTATACCATGCAGGAATACGTTGACCCCACCACAGCTGGCGGGAAATATTCCAATCCTTCACGTTTTCCATCCAATGGCGATAGCTGTTAATAAATTTATCCGGAATTAGCCTAACTTCTCCATTTGCTATATAATCCAAAGCTGGTTTTGCAAGATGTTCCATTTTACAAAACCACTGCATGGAAAGTCTAGGTTCTATGGTGGCATCTGTTCGCTCCGAAAAGCCAACTTGCGACTTATAATCTTCTACTTTTTCCAACTGCCCGGCCTCTTCAAGCAGTTTAGCAATCTTTTTCCGGGCAATAAAACGATCCTCTCCTACCAGTATCTGTGCCTTCTCATTTAAGGTTCCATCATCATTCAAGATATCAATTACTTCCAGCTTATGCTTTTGGCCCAGCTCATAATCATTCAAATCATGGGCCGGAGTAACCTTCAAACAACCTGTTCCAAAATCCATCTCCACGTATTCGTCCTCAATGATAGGTATTTCCCTATTAATCAGGGGTACAAAAACCTTTTTACCCTTCAGATGATTATAACGCTCATCATTTGGGTTGATACAAATAGCAGTATCAGCCATAATCGTTTCAGGACGAGTAGTAGCTATTGTCAGATATGTCGGTTGTGAGTTACGAGTTGCGAGTTGTGAGCTATCTTCAGCAATTTGATACTTGATATAATATAGTTTCTGATTAATTTCTTTACGGATAACCTCTTCATCAGACACGGCCGTTTTCCCTTGGGGGTCCCAATTAACCATTCGTATACCTCGGTAGATATACCCTTTTTTATATAAGTGAATAAAGGTATCAATGACAGCTTCGGTTAAATCAGGATCCATCGTAAAACGCGTACGATCCCAATCGCAGGAAGCGCCTAATTTTTTTAACTGCTCCAGAATGATACCACCATATTTTTCTTTCCATTCCCAAGCATAGGCTAAAAACTCCTCCCTGGAGATATCGTTTTTATTAATACCTCTTTCCTTAAGCATCGCCACCACTTTTGCCTCCGTGGCAATAGAAGCATGATCAGTACCCGGCACCCAACAAGCATTCTTACCCTGCATACGAGCACGACGAATCAACACATCTTGTATGGTATTATTAAGCATATGCCCCATGTGCAGCACGCCAGTGACATTGGGTGGAGGCATTACAATTGTATAGGGTTCTCGATCGTCAGGAATGGAACGGAAAAACTTTTTTTCCAACCAATAAGAATACCACTTATCTTCAGCCTCTTTAGGATTGTAGGTTTTCGCTATGCTCATTGTATTAAAATTCAGTATATTATATAAGAGGTGCAAACCTACTATAAAATTCGCTTATTTGGAAGTTTAGTTAAAGGACTTATCGGAATACTTTTTGTACATTAAGGCAAAAAAGTAAAATATATGATGACTCGTTTATACTCATTGATTCTTATCATATCTTCCATAGTGGCTAATAACCTCTTTGCGCAGACCAACAATACGGAAACAGCTTTGCAGTTTATCTCCTCGTTAGCTTCTTCCAAATATGAGGAAGCACTGAACAACACCTCGGTGGATTTCAAAGCCAAGGTAAGTTCGGAGGCGATTGCAAAAACCTGGAGTGGATTAAATGCACAATTCGGAAAATATGAGACAATGGCCATTCCCGATAGTACGGATAAAAATGCAACCCCCTTAACACTTCAAGCAACCTTTCAACATTATATTGTTCCCCTTACATTTCATTTTAATGCTGCACATGAACTAGTTGGTTTTTTTATACAACAAACGCCCAAAGTGAGATCTAACGTAAGTAAGAGTCCTGCTAATTTTCCCGAAGAAGAAGTAAAAATAAAAGTTAAAGAAGGTATTATTAGTGGCTCGATCATGACTCCTAAAAACCCGCAGAAGGGTATGCCCGTTGCTTTAATTATTGCAGGTAGTGGCCCCACCAACC
>DATMSZ010000315.1:0-12780 GCA_035565175.1 Pseudosphingobacterium sp. | reverse complement strand
ATAATGAACTGATGTCTATTAATAAGTCACCCATCCCTATATCTATATCGCTTGATGATAACCTTCCTGGAAATATCCGACCTCAGGAAAACAAAAATTATACGCGGCTATTACTCATTTCCGCATACGCTGTGTTAATAGCTGTCTGCATTAGCTTGATAGCTAAATTATTAATCTATCTCATCAGTGTAGTGACCAATCTATCATTTTTCGGCACCTTATCCATTCATGAACATTCGCCTCATACAAATGCACTGGGTTTATGGGTAATTGTTGTTCCTGTTATTGGCGGTTTAATTGTTGGTTTAATGGCCCTATATGGTTCAAAAGCCATTCGTGGACATGGTATTCCGGAAGCTATGGAGCAAATTCTAACTAATCAAAGCAAGATCAAGCCTTCGATTACGTATCTCAAGCCTCTATCTTCTGCTATTGCTATCGGAACCGGCGGACCATTCGGAGCCGAGGGACCGATTATCGCAACTGGCGGCGCTTTAGGTTCTACTCTTGGCCAATTATTACGTATAACTAACACGGAACGGAAAATCTTACTTGCCTCTGGGGCCGTAGCGGGTATGACTGCGATTTTTGGGACACCGCTTGCCGCGATCTTTTTAGCAATAGAATTATTACTTTTTGAGTTCTCGCCGAGAGCCATTATCGCCGTATCGCTTGCCTGTATTACTGGAGCAGGAGGCCATCATCTTCTATTCAGTTCACAACCGGTTTTCTATACTGAACACTCGATTTCTATGCCAACAAATATGGCTACTTTTTATTATAGCTTATTAGGTATTATAATCGGTTTTATAGCGATAGGTGTAACGAAAGCAGTTTACGCGGTGGAAGACCTATTTGAACGCTTACCTATACACTGGATGTGGTGGCCAGCTATTGGAGGCTTAGCGGTAGGGATAATTGGTTATTTCGCCCCAAGGACTTTAGGTGTTGGTTACGAAAATATTACAGCGCTCCTTGGGGGAAAGTTACCTTTTTATGCAGTTTTGAGCTTATGCTTGTTTAAATTTTGCTCTTGGGCAATTGCATTAGGAAGTGGGACTTCTGGAGGTACACTTGCTCCATTATTAACAATTGGTGCGGCTACCGGCATATTAATCGCGCAGGTTTTCATTTATTTCTTTCCGGATGCTGGCATTAATTTAGGTTTGGCCGCTCTTATTGGTATGTCAGCTATGTTCGCAGGTGCGTCTAGGGCGCTACTTACATCCATCATTTTCGCACTCGAAACAACCGGACAGTTTAATGCATTAACCCCCTTATTGGCGTCTTGCATAGCAGCTTACGCGATATCTTATCTTTTTATGCGTAATACGATTATGACAGAAAAAATCAGCAGGAGGGGCGTGCATACACCGGAAACATATGAACCCGATCCACTTAGCCTGATAAATGTTCAGCAGGTAATGGAGCCCTGCGACACCTATATTCTTGAAGACACTTCCTTGCTAAAAGTAAAAGAGTGGATTAACGATCAGCAAGACAATCCAAGTTATTATATTGTCGTAAATGCGCAACAATCGTATGTGGGCATCATTAGTACTTCAAATTTACTGGCAACGCATCATGATGAACAAAACACAGTGGGCTCACTCATCCAAAGAAAAGCTATTTCTCTTCACCCGCAGGATAACCTCCGTACAGCTTTAAGCAAATTTATAACAGAAAACATAGATGTTATCCCAGTAATTACCCACGAAAACAGACATATTATTGGTGTTATTTCTTATCCAAGAATAATCACAACCTTTCAGGAAGCTACCAAAGGAGAACAAGAGAAAAGTATCAACATTTCGCTTAAAAGGAAACGTTTGAGATTCCTTTCCAAGCACCGGAAGGCAAGCCACAGGTAATTTTAAATTGAATTAAAACATTGGGAAAACGCTTCTAGATATTAATGAAAAAGAGAATCAGGAAACATGTAAGAAGGGCGAGATATATTTTTTATAAAGAAACACTTGTTGACGTTAGAGAACATTTTTGGACTTTCATCGGATCTTTTTGCGGGATAGGTATCATCGGTTTCCTCCAAACAAGCTATTTTTCAACAACTGATAATCTATTTCTTATTGGATCTTTCGGCGCCTCATCCGTGTTAATTTACGGTATTATCAATAGTCCACTCGCACAACCTCGCAATCTCATTGGTGGCCATCTAATCTGTGCGTTTGTAGGCGTAAGCGTCCATAAATTAATTCCGTCAGAAATATGGTTATCTTCCGCGCTGTCCGTTTCCATATCGATTGTGATAATGCAGATTACAAAAACCCTTCACCCGCCTGGCGGGGCAACTGCGCTTATTGCCAATATAGGCTCAGAAAAAATTAAGGCTTTAGGCTATCTATATGTCCTCAGCCCTGTGTTAACCGGGGTGATCATCTTATTTTTAACTGCACTCTTTTTCAACAACAGGACATCCCACAGAAGCTATCCCAAAAACAAAATATGGTATAAGTTTTGGCGAAGGTATAAAAAGAAGACAAACCAGCATTTAACTCGGCCTCCATTATTGCCATAAAATCAGACAATGGACATAAGCCTTCCTTCGGTTAGATGGAGGGCTTATCTTATTCAATCCTCTATATAGTTAAATCCCTAAATTATCATTTAGTTTATCTACTAACTTACGTTTATAGAACCGTCCAATGGGAATGGATTCCACGCCAATTTTCAACCGATCACTCTTAAAAGAGGTAATTTTTCGCAGGTTCACAATAAAAGATTTATGCGTTCTTATAAAATCCTCTTCTGGTAATTTTTCTTCCATATAACTTATTCGCTGATAAGTAACAATCGTTTTTTGGCAGGTCACAATTTTTATGTAGTCTTTTATACTCTCAATATAGATTATATCTTTTAAAAAGACCTTCAGCAGCTCTTTATTTACATTGAAATACATATAAACATCTTCTTCTTGTTTAATGTTTGTACCTGCATCGAGCGCATTAAGGGTTGATGCTGTATGAGTATACTTGCATACGGCTTTTAAGAAGCGTTCAAATCTAAAAGGTTTGACTAAGTAATCTAACACATCCAGATCAAAGCCTTCTGCTGCATGTTCGCGATAAGCTGTTGTCATAATTACCGCTGGCCTGTGGAATAATGCTTTGATGAACTCCAGTCCGTTTAATCCTGGCATTTGGATATCTATAAATAGGATATCCACTTCATGATGTTGAATGAAATTAAACGCCTCCAAGGCATTACTACTATGAAAAACCAGCTGCAGTGAATTGATCTTCTCGATATACGAACTAAGCAATTGCAAAGCCGGCGGTTCATCATCCACAGCCATACATTTGATTTTATTTAGCGGTTCCATCTTTTATTTTAAGTATAACCAAAAAAGTATCCGACTCCTTTAAGACACTAAACTCATGTTCCCCTTCATATAAAATTTCCAATCGCCTTTTTACATTTTCCAAACCTATTCCTGATCGCTCTGTCCCATTTTTACTATATTCCGGACAATTATTTTCTACCTTCACCGTTAAAACCGCTCTTTTCACAGAAACATCTATCCGTATCCACGCATCTTGTTGCAATTTTCCCGCTCCATGTTTGAAAGCATTTTCTACCAATGGCAACAATAACATCGGACTTATATTGAATTTTTCAATTTCAGACAAGACATTTAAGGATACATCCAATCTATTTCCAAAGCGAATTTTTTCCAGCTCGATATAATGTTGAAGGTATTCAATCTCTTTCGAAAGAGGCACTGTATTGTCTTTGGCTTTATACAAATTGTAATCGAGAAAGGATGATAAACGATGTATGAGGTCTGACGTCTTAGGTTTTTGCTGAAGAGAAAAAGAGTAAATATTATTTAAGGTATTAAAAATGAAGTGAGGATGTACCTGCAACTTCAGCAATTCCAATTCCGATCTAATTTTTTCCTTTTGAAGCGTAGCCGTTAACTTTTGCTGTTCATAATAAGAACGGAAGAAATAAATAAGGGAGTATAAACCAACGATCAAATACATATTAACGACATCGATAACTAATTTAGGCACATAAAAGAACGGTTGCAGCATTCCCTCTGGGTAATATAGAGGATAGGTATGATAATAATAAAAAAGCCGACGTACCAGAAGTAAGATACACATCGTGCTAATAGCCGTTATCCAGAACCACCTTCTTTTATTTTTTAAATACAGCTTAGCAAAATAAACATGCACCGTTAGCATAGCGGCCAAGAACGTAGTGGGTACCATCACACAAGCTGAAATGAAATATCTTCTATATTCACCACTCATAGATCCAACGCTAAGCCATTCATAAAGAAAATACAGTATCCAAAACAGTGCGGCAAACACGTATTGATTATTCAACCACTTTTTAGTGAGCACGATCATTTTCACTTTTATTGAAAATCTAATTTACCAATTATTCCAACTAGATTTTTATTTTTTTGCTGTACTACATTTTACACACGACGAACGACCTTTGGCGTGTGCTGCCGGCCTTTAGGCTAAATAACCGCCGTTGGGCTAAATTTCATTGAAAATCGCAATTTCATTAGCTTCTTTTGTTGTGGGCTAAGTGAGGTTAGTTAAAAAAGTTCATATAAACCATTAAATAATTAGTTATGAAAAGAATATGGTCTGCAAAAGCAATTATCTTAATGATAGTTGTTTTTTACACAAACCTTGGCAATGCACAAATGCTTGCTTTAAAAAAAACACAGGGATCAAAGATGCTTCATATGGAAGCACTGGACGCAATATACAGGTCTGACAATTACAGCGATAGACATCCACGCATTATCAGTCATTTTGCAAAAAATTATCATATTTCACATAACGTGAAATGGTATGAAATCACGAACGGTGTAGTGGCAAAATTTAACAGCGATTCCATTCCCTACTCGGTAACTTACAGCCAAGATGGCAGTTGGATGTATACGATTAAGCATTATGCAAAACAATATGTTCCAGCTAATCTTAGCGCTATCGTTAATAAAAAATTCAGTGATTTCGCTATCCTTCGTGCGCGAGAGATCATCGTGCCAAACGCTACTCAACCGGTGTACCTTGTACAGATACAAAATGGCAACCGTTATAAGGAATTACGCATAAGCAACGAGGGCACCCATATTTTAAAAAGTTTTGAAACATTGGTGCGTTAAA
This sequence comes from Pseudosphingobacterium sp., assembly GCA_035565175.1. Taxonomy (GTDB): domain Bacteria; phylum Bacteroidota; class Bacteroidia; order Sphingobacteriales; family Sphingobacteriaceae; genus Olivibacter. The sequence continues at coordinate 7,630 of DATMSZ010000315.1, read as the reverse complement.
TAACAAAATCAACCTAAACCTACTATTATCAATCAGCTAACTTGTCCATATACGCTTTTATCAACATCACCCCTTCTTCATGCAGAACTGTTGTTCCGATCTTTGGCATATGATACGCTCCCATCGTTGCCATTCGCATTGTAATATTCCCTTTATTCAATTCGATGCCGCTTTCCTTATATGGGACCGAAAAGTGAAGATTCAAACTTTGCTTAAATGCCATGCCAGCTGGATTATGGCAATGCGCGCAATTCATTTCAAAATATGCCCTTGCTCTTTTATCTAAAGGTAAATGAACGTCATTATAATCCGGTAAAACAGCTATAACCTCCCTGTTTTTCATTTCGAGCAAGTGCAGTTCTTTTAGATAATCCAACTGATTTATCCTTTTGCCATTACGTTGGATTTCCTTATTGAGATTCTCTAATTTAGGCCCGATAGGCATAAGCCTATCGTCTACACGATGGCAGGCGGCACAATCCCGTTGCGCAGGTATCTTATAGTTTATATCGCGAAAAGGACGGTTTCCATCTTGAAGCCTAACCTTAACAAAAGCTCCTTCCGGGAATAAATCAGCATCTGTCTGTTGTTCGTTCCATCGATAGGTTGCTGCATTCCAATGTCCATCTTTAAGCAGCAGCAATCTTGTCTCTATTAATTGGGTTTTAGATCCCTCTTTACCCCTTGCATAAAAAAATGTCTTCGCTATTAATGTGCCTTCAGGAAATTGTGGTAAGCCATTCCCTTTAGCTATCATTTTGGATCCTTCAGGTAATTTAAGGAGCCTTTGCTTATCAGCATAATCGGTAAATAAGGAAGACGAAATTTCTAATAGTTGCACCCCTTTGTTTGGTATGAGCGCGGCCATGTCTCCTTGGAAAAGTCCATATGATGACAATTTAGCCGCAAAAACTATTTTATTAGGGATCTGTTCATGACCGCTTCTATAGCAAGAAAGCACATACAATATAGGAATCAGCAGTATAACCGAAAGAATGACATATTGTTTTCTCATACCTAGGAGGGTATTACTGATTGGACTTTTTCTTATCGAGCCTTGCCGCAGGCAAGAGGATGTACTTGTCTATGTAAAAGGTGCCAAACGGTATAATACAAGCGATTAACACCTTCCAAGTGGTCTTATTAAATTCCCATTTATAGGCCACCGCAACACTTAGTGTATTCAGAACAAACAAGAGAAATAATGCACCATGGAGTGGTCCCATCAATTTCACTAATGCAGGTTCATCTGCGAAATACTTTGTTGGCACTGCGATAAACAATAAAAACAATAAGGAAAGTCCTTCTAAAAAACTAAGCACTCGAAGACGTCCAAGCGAGGTTCTAAACAAATCAATCATGACTAATCTAAATAAATATAAAAGTTAAAAAATGCGCATATACGGCCTACTAACAAAAGGAGAAAATGGCCAAGGGATAGCTAGAAAAATTAACACAAGTGCTATAGTAAACCATAACAGCATTGTTTTAAATTTATCGCTGCTAAGTTCTTTCCGCTTAGCTAATGACGACCCAACAGTAATTACCACCACCGAAGAAATCATAACGGCGATGTGAACAAATTTGAAAAAACATGCTTCATTTATAATTCCTGTATTCTTTTCATCAGCTAACGCGTACTTAACGATTGGACTATTAAAATATAACACCATTCCGATCATTAGCTGAATATGGGCGATAGTGGCCGTCCAATGCCGTATGGTATGATCCATTTTGGTAAAAGATCGGACAAAAAAATATCCATTTGCCGATCGATAGACCGCAAACAATAGACTCAAGAGAACGAGCCATCGAAAAATTGAGTGCACGGTTAATAGAATTTGATGCATAGCGCTTTATTTTATATCAATTAAATACCACTTAGTATGTTTTTATGCAAAAAAATTATTGCTGCTGGAGATATTTCTTAAGCTCATTAAGATACGTTTTGTAACAGCCTTTGCCGAATATCTTCCCCATATTTCTGATACCGCTATAGCCAGAAGAAACAAATAATGCAATCTGTTCGGGCACCACTTCCTTGCTGATTTTGCCCTCTTCCTGTGCGGTCAACAATGTATTTTTGATAGCTTCTTGCCACTGAACGATCAATTGTGTCAATGCCTTTCTGAACGGCTCATTTAATGGGGCCATTTCATCGATTAAATTGATAGCAGGGCAGCCATACCTTACTTCAAAAAACGGATTTTTTAAAAGTAAGGCATCCATCATTTTATAAATCTCTCGAAGCGGATCGTTGGCCTCAAACAAAGGCTTTATCATGGCAGCATACATACCTGGATACATAATTTCGCGAATCATGGCAAGTCCCATTTCGTCTTTTGACTTAAAATGATAAAAAAAAGCTCCTTTTGTTACTTGTGTAGTAGCAATGATGTCATCAACGCTTGTTGCCTGATACCCCTTTCTATAGATAAGGTAAAACGCTTTCTGCAGAATAGTTAATCTTGTTTGAGCTGCTTTTGACATTACGTACCAGTTAGTATGTTTTCATGCAAAACTAAAATTAAAACCATTTAAATAATTAATCTAAATGTCATTTTGATAATAAGCAATTTCGATTACCAGGCAATATCGATGTACTTTATGAGAATTCAACATCAAGAAAATCACAAACTGGCTCGTACCCAATCTTTTGATAAATTTTATTTGATATAGGGTAATCTTTGTCGGTAAATAACCCACAGCGATTATACCCCTGCGTAAAGATATATTCGCTTAATTTTTTTACACAGTTCAGCGCATAACCCTTGCCTCTTTCTTCTTGGGGAGTATAAACCATTCCTATGATAGCAATATGATCCGTACGTCGGATGATAGCGGCCATGCTGAACGGTTTATCGTCTTTGACCCAGCAGAAAAGAGACGTCGTGTCTATTAATGTATCAACTAATCGTTGAACAGCCTCTTCTTTTTTTTGCGGGAATGATTCGATTTCCTGATAGAACTTAACTGACCACTCGACTAATTGCTTACGATAGATCGCTGTTACCTGAACAAGCCGGCCTTCTGCGGTGCCGATGTGCTTAAATTTAGAAAGGCCATATAGACATAATCTCATTTGTCGATGGATATTCTTATGAAAAAATTGAGTAAATAATTCGATACCAACTACCGGACCAACAATCCCTTGTTGTCTATCCCAATAGTTCACTATATATTCAGTCAATAATTTAATAGACCCCTTTTCTATTTTTGTTGATGCCAGTATAACTTTTAACGGTGTGCATATTGCACTTGCCACCAATTTGTTCTCGTCTACAACATTTAAAAATTTATAATTTTTAGTTGCTTCATGCTGGTTAGGTATCTGATTACAGATACCTAATATCAGATTATTCTCTAGCTCTTGCTGCAAAAGGGCCTCCTTTGTAGCTTTCAGGTATTGTTCTACCGTTTTATAGTTTTTAAGCAGCATCTTTTTAAACTAATTGCTGGTGGTTCACTATTGAATTATTAATTAAACGCGATAATATAAGGTAGTCCAATAATTTCTTCGTCTAGAAGCGCTAACCCTTTACCCCTACCTGTCACTTCAAGTATTACGTATAATCTATCATCTTCCTTACGCAAAGAAACACGCTTATTTTTTAATTTCTTTTCCTTCAGGAAGTGCTCAAATCTGTATAAGTGCTCAATACTCCCACTTTCAAAAGTAATATTTAATAATCGCTGATTGTGGATGAGCGCTATTAAAACTTCTATTTTCGTAAACAGCGATAATACAACAATAGTAACTATTGTCAACGCAAGAGCCAATGCATGATATCCGATACCAGCCGCCATTCCAATGCCGGCTACCGTCCAGATTACTGCCGCCGTGGTTAATCCTAACACCGACAGCCGATCCTTAAATATTACACCAGCGCCAATAAAACCTATACCCGTAATAATATTAGCTGAAATCCGATCATCACTGCCAGTACCATACTTTGATACGATCGTAAAAATTGTTGAGCCTAAACAAATAAGCACAATTGTCCGCAACCCAGCTGATTTATTATTATATTCCCGCTCAATGCCAATGATACAACCGCATATTACAGAAATCAAAAAGCTCATCATATCTTTTGGTTCCAATAACCATTCTATATCTGTTTCTTTTATCATAGATTTAAATTCCTCATTTTTTTTAATTTTACTTGTTGGGAAGAAGCCAAATGAAATTTGTTGCGGCTAAAATACTATAACAAATCCCTACTTCCAGTGTTTTGTATAAACATATATTAAACCATAAAGCTTGATCATGAAACAAATGAAGATTTCGGAGCAATTGAAAGTGTCTCTAAACTACGAAGAGAAAGAGCTTTCAAGAGCAGTTAAAGAGTTACAGCCGGTTGTATTTCAAGACGGAAATGAATTTTGCTGTTTATTAGGGCCTGATATGAAGGAGGGCATTTTTGGATGTGGAATTTCGCTTCAAGAAGCCTTAAAAGATTGGGAAAGAAACCTTGAAAAGAGAATTGAAAAGGTTACCGAAAGTGATGAAGTTGCCTTATACGCAATAGATGTCTTAAAAGCCTCCAACAAAAAAATATGGTAAAAATGGAAGTGTGGCTGCCAAATCATAAGAGGAATTCATGAAAAGAGGGACTTTTTTAAAGTTAAAACAATTAGGTGTCATCATCATCGCCTGGTTAGTAATAGGTTTCTTTGTAGCCGTGTATGATCATCTCGTTCTTCATACCAATATCTCTTTAGGGCCTGTATCAAATTATTCCTTCCTTATATCGATGCTCCGAAATATGGGAGCTGGATTGATCGGTGCCTTACTTGGAGGAAGTATGCTTGTTTTCTATATCGATGAAAAGTTTAGAGATAAGCCATACGGCTACACGATTCTCGTTGTAAGCGTTATTTTTATTTTTGTTGTTGCTTTCATTACCTTGGTTATGGGCATTACCATCGTTCCGCTACAAACAGGAAAACCACTATCAGATCCCACAACAAGAAGGGCAGTTTTGGATTTTATTACAGATAGTTATCCGCTTAAAAACGGCTTGGTATGGGCTTTTATCGTGGCCCTTACACAATTATTATTGCAAGTAAGCAGTAAGTTTGGCCATCGCACTTTCTTGAACATTATTAGTGGAAAATACAATATTCCTAAAGAAGAGAAACGTATTTTCATGTTCTTAGACCTTAACGCTTCCACCACTATTGCAGAACGACTGGGAAACGAAACGTACCATTCCTTACTTAAAGACTTTTTTGCCGATATAACCAATCCCATTCTTGAGAACAAGGGTAATATTTATCAATATGTTGGAGATGAAGTGGTTGTTGCTTGGAGCTATAAAGATGGTATGGAAAATGCGCATTGCTTAAAATGTTTCTTCGATATAAAGATCACTATTGAAAAAAAGAAACACAAATATCAAGAACGTTATGGATTGGTGCCCACTTTTAAAGCCGGCATCCATTCGGGAGATGTAGTCGCTGGTGAAATCGGTATTGTTAAAAGGGATATTACCTATTCGGGGGATGTGCTTAATACAACGTCTAGAATTCTTGGCAAGTGCAATGAATTTAATGAAGAATTTATTGTTAGTGCCGATCTATTAGCTATGTTAAATGTTGCAAAAGATTATAGCAGCAGGATATTAGGAAGTATACAATTAAAGGGCAAACAACAGGAGGTGGCTATTCATGCTTTACTTCCTAAAACCGCTCTACCCATCTAAACGCTACCTAGGATAATTTGCCATTAAACCTATTACTTTAGGAATACGCTATATACGACCAAAGCAACCTTTATCCCTTTTCATCGTCTTTAGAGGATGAAGGTTACTAACATAATATTCCAAACCCAAATGAGTACCAAACATATAATGATACTATTATTTGCGTTCACATTATTTTTACCGTATGCCACCTTTGCGCAAACTTCCAAGCTACCCTCTGAGATGCAGCATGCCTTAGAACAAAAAAACTATTTTCTATTAAATGACTATTATAAGAGAGATAGCACCCTGTTATCAGAAGAACAGAAATATTATTATAAGGCTTTTCTTTTAAACGCTTTTAATAACTGTGTAGCGTCAAACAAACAAATAAAAAAACTGGTAGCTATGACACCCGAATTTCCTGATTCACTTTATGTCAAATTATTTAGGTTAAAGCAAGACAATGAAGTAAAGACTTTCCAATACCAAGAGGCTGCGAAAACGGGTGACTTTTTGTTACAAAACTATGGAAATGTAATAAAGAAAGAAGAACTAACTGATCTAAATAATTCAAATAAGATTTGGAAGGCTTTAGCGCAAACACCTCCTCAAACAGTGATTAAACAAAACACTAGGTTTCCTTGGCGAAGAGATAAAGCAAATTTATTGAACATCCCTGTAACCGTTAATAACAAAGCAGATGAGTTCATCTTTGATACTGGAGCCAATTTTTCTACTGTCAGCAAAAGCAACGCCGATCGATTGGGTTTAGAAATATTGCCTGTTTCTTTTGATGTTGAAGGTGCCGCCAAAAGCAATAACTCATCCCTCGCCGTAGGAAAAAGTTTAAAAATTGGCACTATTGAATTTAAAAATGTAGTTTTTCTAGTAATTCCAGACGAGCAACTTAGTTTTCCCCAGATCGATTATAAAATAGACGGCATTCTGGGCTATCCAGTAATCAGCCAGTTAGAAGAAGTCCATATCCAGCAACAGAGCAAACAAATGTTTATTACCGCAGCTTCAACCGAGCTAACAGCCCCTAATCTGGCTATGGACAACCTTACTCCTCTAGTACTTGTGAAGGTTAACAGTCAACCCTTACCCTTTTATTTTGATACGGGTGCCAAATCGTCTTATTTCAATAGCAATTATTTTAAAAAAAATCGCACGGCAATAATGAAGGATGGCTTACAAGACAGCCTTATACTCGGCGGTGCAGGCGGCTCCCGCAAAAATAATAGCTACATAGTAAAAGATTACATGCTACATATTGGAAAAAATAAAACACAAATGCCCGAAATGCACATTATGACAGCCAAAGCCAATTTAAATGACGAAAAGGCCTATGGAACTATTGGACAGGACTTTATTGGTCGATTTTCCGAAATGATTATCAGCTTTAAATCCATGACTTTAAACTTCAAATAAAAGATTAATACGGATATGTAATCTTAAATCGCTAATTTTAACACGCAACACATATAAGCATTAGAGCACCTATAAGAAATATCAGTAAATGTAGGGTATTCCATTTCACAATTGTCATAAATTAGACAAGACATTAACTATAGGAAGTACATGATGAAAGTAAACAACAAGGGCCAGGCTCAATTATTTAAAAACAAGTACATCGAGATGCTCACCAAAACGCATCCGTTGGTGATATGGGGCCTTTATACTCCAATTATTGGATACATGTTGTATTATAGTAAAACAACCCTCCTTTTTAGTGGTCTTTCAATCATTATATTATTTATTTTATCTATGTTCTCATGGACATTATTTGAATATCTAGCACATCGCTATGTCTTTCATTGGGTAAGTAAAAAAAATTTCCTAAAAAAAATAACTTATACCCTGCACGGTAATCATCATGAATATCCAAGAGATAGACAAAGGCTTTTTATGCCTCCTTTAACGAGTATCATCATTTCATCTAT
>DATMSZ010000314.1:0-2659 GCA_035565175.1 Pseudosphingobacterium sp. | reverse complement strand
CAGCTGATGATTTATATAGACTATCCTGCTGATTCTGTGCTTCTAAAGAACTTAAATGAACAATGTCATAAGACATAAATTCTTCGGTTGGGTCACTTTCAATTCTAATACTGTTAACATACTTATAAGTAGGTGTCACTTTATATAACTCCCTGTTCCAAGTATGTGTTCCATCTTCCGTCGTAAAATCCATCTCATCTTTACCACATGAAAATAACATACTTATAATGAAAAAACCAATTACATGTTTCATTCAGCTAAATTGTTTACCTATGTAAAATTCTTTTACAGGGCTTCCGTCATTTGAATCAAAAAATATTCCAACAACTTGCTTTATTACTGAAATGAATATGTTTTAACACTTATTAACTAAACAGGTGCTAAAAAGTGCAAATGAATAGGAATTCTTGTGTTATTTTCCTAGTGAAAATGGTTTATCCTCGTCATTGATGCCTCTTTCCTCGTTAGCTTTATCGCTCATGTCCAGTATTAAGGTGCCTCCTTCTGTAATATCACGATAGGTAAGGAAATTTTTTGTATAAGGACTTCCATTTAGTTTTGCCTTTTGTATATAAACGTTTTCTCGACTGTTATCATTGGCCTGTATAATAAATTTCTTATTATTTTCGAGGTTAATGGTTATTTTATTAAACATGGGACTCCCTAAAACGTATTGATCAGTTCCCGGACAAACACTATAAAATCCCAAAGCACTTAACACATACCATGAAGAAGTTTGTCCTTGGTCTTCATCGCCAGGATAACCGTTCTCGGTGCTATTATATAGGTTGTACATCACTTTTCGAGCTCGAAATTGTGCCTTCCAAGGTTGTCTAACATAATTGTAAAGGTAAACCATATGCTGAATAGGTTGATTTCCATGTGCATACTGACCCATATTTGCCATCACCATTTCCGTCATCTCATGAATCATGCCTCCATAACTACCCACATTCACACGATTTGGCTCTGTGAATACCGAATCAAGCTTAGAAGCAAGAGCATTTTCACCGCCTAGCAAATCTGCAAGTCCTTCAGGATCATGAAATACAGACCATACCCAGTGCCAGGCATTTCCTTCTGTGAAAGCACCGCCCCATTCCATAGGATCAAAATTAGGACTCCAATTACCTTCACGATCTCTACCTCTCATGAATTTTGTTTGGCGATCAAATACATTTCTATAGTTATACATCTGTCTTTCAAAAATATCTGCGTAGAAGGTTTGATTAGTCATGCTAGCCAATTGATACGCACAAAAATCATCGTAAGCATATTCTAGGGTTTTAGCTGTTGCTTCTCTTACCTCGGGATAGGGGACATATCCTAGCTGATAATAGTCTTTCCAACCGTCTCTACCATTCGACGGCCCCCAAGGCCCTTTGTTAGTGGCTTCATGTAAATAGGCTTCCAACGCTTTTTTTGGATCGAATGTGCGTATACCTTTTGCCCATGCATCTGCCAATAATGAAATTGCATGATTGCCAATCATACTTCCGGCTTCACTTGGAAAAGACCATGAAGGTAACCAGCCACATTGATCGTAAGCGGCCAGCAAGGCCTGAACGTATCTACCATGCATAGTAGGGTGGAGTAGGGCATTTAGTGGAAATTGAGCTCGAAAGGTGTCCCAAAAACCAGTATCAGTAAACATGTAGCCCGGATACACCTTCCCGTTATAAGGACTAAAATAATAGGGTTTGCCCTCCTTGTCATACTCAAAATATTGTCGCGAAAAAAGACTTGCTCTGAAAAAACAGCTATAAAAAGTAGCTTTGTCTTCCTCACTACCTCCTTCTACTTCTATTCTTCGTAAATGATTGTTCCAGACCTTCGCAGCTCTTTCCTTCGTAACTTCTAAGCTTTTATCCTCACCCAGTTCCCGAGATAAGTTAAGTTCTGCCTGCATTAAACTAATATAAGAAGATGCAATTTTAACTTGCACTTTTGCGCCGTTTTTAAAAGCAATGTAAGCACCGTTTCCATCGCCACTTGCTGCAGCAGATTGTGGCGAAACTGTGTTTTTTCTGTTTTCCCAGGTACCATAATCGATGAAATCTTGATCAAACTGTGCTACGAAAAAACTTTTGAAACCCTCTTTAAAACCTTCTCCATTATTTACGTACCCTATTATTTTTCGTTCTTTTGGCAAGACCTTTACCATACTAATACCTGTATAGCCATCTAATACGAGGAATGCTTTGTGCCCACGCGGAAAAGAAAAGCGAAGATGTGCTCCTCGTTCTGTTGGAGCAATTTCTGTTTGAATAGCATTATCCATCTTAACACTATAATAGTGAGGTTTAGCAATCTCTTGTTCGTGGCTAAAACCAGTTGCACGTTTTTCTTCATCAACTTGAAGACTGTCGAGCGTTGGGAAAAAAGAAAGCACAGCATAATCTCTTGTCCAAGAACTACATTGATGTGCCTGTTGAAAACCCCTTAAGGTCTTTTTGAAATACTGATATTTCCAACCATCTCCATTTTTTCCTGTTTGTGGTGTCCAAGTGTGCATCCCGAAAGGAAGTGCCGTAGTAGGATAGGTGTTTCCGCGTGTAAGCTCATGTTTAGAATTGGTACCTTGAAGTGTGTTAACATAATTTACAAGTTCTTTTTTCTGAGCAAAAGATGGCGTGCTAAATCCTATTAAAAACAGAAC
>DATMSZ010000313.1:0-14158 GCA_035565175.1 Pseudosphingobacterium sp. | reverse complement strand
CAACTCTAATAGACTTTTAAACTATTTATGCAATTAGGATCTTGTCTATTCAATTGCATTTGGCGCCCCTATGAACCAACAGCCAGGTAAAAAATCACGTAAGATAGCTTTAGTAAGCTCCATATGGTTTTCTCATAATGTAAAACGCATAATTATAAAATCTACCATATTTTTGATACATAAATATTTCTTCAACAACGTTATCCAAGAATAACGCCATTCGCGAATCACTTGATTGCTTTCCAATACTCGATGCTACTTTCTTTATCACTGGATGATAGTAGTTGTTCCAAGCGATTGTTGGCAAGGTAAAGCACCCAATTGGTAAGTAGCCACTCTGCTCAATTGTTTTTAATTTATTCGAGATTAAATCAATTTCCGGATAGTTTGCCATCCAATAATCAGTTACTTCTTGTGGCCGCTTATTGGTGGTCCAAGATATTTCAGAAACCACCAAATAACCTCCCTCCTTCAAAAGCCTATTCCATTGCAGCAATCCCTTTTCAAAACCGATATGATAGATAGCCCCTTCGCTCCATATTATATTGAAGGTTTCGCTATCAAATGGAAGGTCATGCATATCTGCTTCGCAGATGGTAATTCGGTCTTTAAGCCCCGACGAAGTTGCTTTTTCATCCAATACGTTCAAGAAACCAGACAATAAGTCGACTGCAAAAACACGGGCATTGGTTTTTTGAGCAAGGGCTAATGTTTGTGATCCTGTACCACAGCCGATGTCCAATATATTCTCAACGTTTATATAGTCTTCAATAAAATTTAGAGCCTTTATGGTTGTATCATTACTCCCCGGCCCCTGTCGTTCATTATTCTTAAAAAAATCGGTAATAATTTCAATTAGTTCTTGTTCCATTCTTTCTTACAATTACTTATTAAATCAAATGCCTCCTTCTGATATTCAAACTATCCATTTTTAAATATTCAAGAAGTCTAGGATTGTTCGCATCTTACCTAACACTGCTGGTTGAGCGAACAGGCAGTTTATTTCTCACACCAATTATAGCCCCGCGAACTATCACGGCTATCTGCTATTCCTAATTAATTATGTTAGTTTGTGCTTAAGTCGACTTCGTACAACGAGATCGTGACGGATAAAAACTCCTTGTGAAAAATCAGCCTAAAGTGTTAAAAATATAATATATGATAAGACACGCCGCAAGATTTAGCGGCATAATAGCAGGGCCTGTATAGGCCTTAGACTATTGTATTTGGGAAATATGTGAAACTGCTTTGCTTCATAGTAAAGCAAAGGTAATAACTTTCCACAATAATGCAATTATTAATTATTTCTTTTGAGAAGCATCCGTATCAAGATAAACTGAAGATAGCTAAGGGATGCTTTATTATTAAATTAACCTTCAAATAGACAATATTCACTACACAAGTACACCATACATACGTTGAAACTCAGTAGGACTATAACCAGCGATGTGTTTAAAAAAGCGACTAAAATGGGAACTCGTATCGAAATTAAGTTTATCTGCTATCTCTTTCACGCTTAACCCCGGTATTGAAAGCCAATGCCGGGCTTCCTGAAACAATCGCCTATGAATCAAATCCAAAGCCGTCATTCCAGTGTATTCTTTCACTACTTCACTTAAGTGCTTTGCTGTAATAAAAAGGCTGTCGGCGTACCCTTGAACAGTACGTTTTGTTAAAAAGTGCTCGTCAATAAGCTTCTTAAACTTATTCACCATAAGCTGTTGATGAGATGGCGGAGTAATTGTCCGTACAGAAACATAGCCGCTATTACGACTGATTTCAAACAGCAATTCAACGAACAACAGCTTTAGCATCTTATCTCGGAAAAGCTGGTCTCTGCGATATTCTTGAACCAATCTTTTAAATAAATGACGTATAACGGAAAAGCCTCTTTTATCCGGTCGGCAAGTGGCAGGTTCATCCAGATTGGCCCACATTAAACTTTCAATAAAAGGTTCTTGCATAAGCTCTTTTGAAAGAAAATCCTTCCTAAAGACTATCAAATAACATCCAAAATTTTCAGACAGATCTCTAATAATGTCTATGGACGTTGGTTTAATTAGATAGAGGCTATTGGCTGCTAGCCTAAGAGAAAAATCGTCTGTAATTAAGGTACCGGTACGGTTAAAACTAATCGCTAAAACAAAGCGGTCGTTCAGCGAAGTAAAATTAGGTATTGGCTGATCTTTATGATAAATCACCGTAAAATATTCTTCAATAACCGGCTGAGTAAAATATGTTTGTCCTTCTCTTGTAGTAGAAACAACGTAACCGTCCTTATCATTTATAACTGCTAATTTACGTAATGTATTGCCCATATAAACCAATCGTATTTACGTCTGCAATAAAAGCATATCCTTTTATAGAATCGTAAATTGAATCTCATTTTAATGCTAATGAAACGTCATAAACGAGCATTTTTTTTTGCAAATGGCACAATAAGAAAGCCTGTCTTATAACAAGACAGGCTTCGAAAATAAAAGCACGGCACTGATCACTAAAATTATAATTCAAATTTACAAACCGAATCCGTAAGCAACTCTTAGACCTAAGAAATTGTTGCTACTGCCTTGGTCGGTAAATTTACTGTTCCCTTCAAAACGAATACCAGCATCAAGATAATTTTTACCACCAAGATGGAATAGATAACCCACCTGCGGAGCATAAACAAATGCAGCCGATTTTGTAGCGCCAATATCATCTTTGTTAGTCAAGAAAGAAGCTCCCGCTTCGCCTTGTACGTAAAAATTACTTATTGGAAAATATTTCAATCCAGCTTTTACTGGGATCAATTGTAAATCTTGACCTGAAATGCCATTAATATCTTTTGCAAAAAAGTTATTATATCCAGCGTTAAGGGTTACATATAAATCGTTACTAAGTATCGGAAAATCAGCTTGGAGAGAGCCACCAATACTCCAGTCATAGGAATCTTTAAAATCTCCAATGGGCAGTCCTACTTCCGGTCCGACGCTAAGGCGTATCCCCTCTCTTTCCTGCGCTTTGGCAGAAAAAGTTATAAATGTTAAAGCAGCTATTATAAAAGTACTCAGTTTAATTGCAGTTTTCATTGTGTTAAAGTTTAATGTAAGAATTTATTCATTGTTATTAATTAGAAGTTAAAATAGACTTCTCTTTGCATTAGCGACCTTGTGTACCATTTTTTTTATTCGTTTTGATAGTCCAAAGGTAGCTTGGCAAACAGTGCTCATCAATTCCAAAATTGCGGTTTGTAGAACCAATTTTTCGGTTCCATCATTACTATTTACTGACATAAAATGGCTTTGGCCAAAAGATCACTATTAGACGGGAACCGATTTACTAGTGGGTCGTTTCTACCTTGCTTAAAAATTTAAACAATATGCAATAGAAACATCTAATACCACCATTTACACTTGAAATAGCTTTACAGAAAGTGCAAAAGGCAGAGATGCTTGGAATAGTAGATCCTATTAACGTATCTAAATCCTATGCGGAAGACACAGAATGGAGAAATCGCGACCAATTTATAAATGGTCGAGGGGAAGTGGTTCGGTTCCTCTCCCAAAAATGGGGAAAAGAACTGGACTACAAACTTAAAAAAGATTTATGGGCTTTTACAGATAATAGGATTGCTGTAAAATTTGAATATGAATTTCATGATGCTCCGCGGCAATGGTATAGTGCCTACGGTAATGAAAATCGGGAATTCAATGCAAACGGTTTAATGAAAAAAGATATGCATCAATTAATAATATTCCAATTGATATAAAAGACAGAAAACTAACTAGTCGATAACCTATTCGTCAAAAAACAAAGGCTCTAATCGAAAATTAGAGCCTTTGTTTGGCAATCAACTTATTTTTTTCCTATTCTGAACAACCATCCCGCGTCTGTAACGGCATACAAAGCACCATCCTGCCCTTCACAAATATCTCTAAACCGCTGTGCTTGCTCAGAAAGTAATCTTTCTTCTCCTACCACCTTGTTATCTTCAATAACCAGCCGAGCAATATGTACACCACTTAATGCAGCTATGAATAGATTATTTTTCCATTCAGGAATAGCATCACTTTTATAAAAGGTTATCCCGCTCGGCGAAATTACTGGGTCATAATAATAAACAGGCTGTTCCAATCCCTCTTTTTGTTGAATACTATCACCTACCTTCTTACCGCTATATTCAATTCCATATGTAATAATTGGCCAACCATAATTCCTTCCTGGCTGAATTCGGTTTACCTCATCTCCGCCTCTTGGACCAAACTCAGTTTCCCAAAGATCTCCAGTAACCGGATGAATTGCCAAGCCTTGCACATTTCTATGTCCATAAGAATAAATTTCTGGCCTCGCCTCCGCCTTGTTTTCAAATGGATTGCCTGGTGCTGGTTTTCCATCCTTTGTAATACGGATTACTTTACCCAATCCCGATTTTAAATCTTGTGCCTGTGGTCTTGTTTCTAAATCTGACCGCTCACCTGTACTAAATATAATATTCCCATCTTTATCAAATAAGATGCGAGAACCATAATGCAATTTACTATCAAAAGCAGGTGTTGCCTGATAAATCACCTGTGCTTCTTCGATCGTTTTTTCATCTGCTGATAATTTTCCTTTGGCAACGGCAGTGAGATTCTTACCATCTACCGGCTGAGAAAAAGACCAATAAACCATCCTATTGTTTGAGAAGTCAGGATCAATGGTCAAACCCAATAGACCTCCCTGGCCCCTAGCATCCACTTCAGGTAATCCGGTAATGGGCTCACTCAATGTGCCCTCTTTAGAAGCGATACGCATAGTACCTTCCTTTTCTGTAATGAGAAATCTTCCGTCTGGTAGGCTGGTAATTCCCCACGGGTGATTCAATTTCTTGTTCAACACGGTAGTCTCGTAAGGCGTAGTTGTTTTTACTCCAGCTATACGAGTTTGCCCATCAAATGCAGGTTTGTAATCGCTATTGGCAGCTTCGGTTTCTACAGGCTTCAAGCGGGCGGTATCTGTTGCTGCAACATGATCATTTTTATTTGCCGATGAGTTGCAGGAAGCCATCATCATTGTTAATCCTGTAACTATTCCAAATAAACTAAAGTTGTTTGACATAAAATACGTTTTTGAGATTATAAAACTATTGATTTTTATTTACTTCGTCAATTATACAGCCCATTTCATTCGAATACTGTAGAATATCTTTTAACAAATTACCGATCTCAGATTAAATCCTATCCTTTTTATACAATTAAGCAGTAACGAAACATCCTGCGGCATGAGCCTATGCATATAATGGTTTTGTTTAACACAATAACGATTGAAAAAAAGTCAAATATTATAAAACAGCACACAACACTGTTAATCAAGCAGTGAGTCCATCTTGTCTTAGCTTTTCAAACAGTAATAACACCCCGGGTACCTGTGCTGGCTCTTGCCTATATGTCTCTAAATCGAAATAGCCAATTTCTTCAATCTCACTGTTGGCACTAACGTTTTCTGTTAGTTCATACATGTAGCAATCTTGTTCCATGGTAATATTTTGATGCTCTCCATAGGCTTGTGCCGTAATGTGGCAATAAAATTTTACTAATTTAGGATCCAAGAATAAATCTAATTCTTCGGCTATCTCTCTAAGAATTGCTTCTTCTGATGTTTCACCAGTATCTACTTTTCCTCCTGGCAAATACCAAGCTTTTTTATTTTTGCTAAAAGCTAATAGTAGCTTTCTCCCTTTTAACACCACTAATCCTGCGGTATGCAACTTTGTTTGCTTCATCGGTCTTAAAAATGAAACAAAATTGCAAAATAAACTAGTAAATAGCAGAAAAAATATGCTTCTAACTAAATATTTTTGCAAAGGAGCTGTAGATAAAAACGAATACTTAGCTGCAGCTATAGTATACAAAACGAAGCAGCATATTTATGGTTGGTAAAAAAAATAGCTGGGAAGGCTTTCTCTTGGCAATAGGCGCAGCACTTCTTTGGGGAGTATCAGGTACCTTTGCGCAATTTTTATTTGAGCATCGGAGTATCAGTGCCGAATGGTTAGTTACGGTAAGACTGCTTGTGTCTGGCTGTATGCTGTTATTACTCGCCTTGTTTAGGAGGGAGAGCGATTTATGGAATATTTGGAAAAGTCGTAAGGATGCCTGTCAGCTAATTATTTTCAGCATCTTTGGCATGTTGGCTGTCCAATACACTTATTTTGCGGCGATTCAGCATTCCAACGCCGCAACCGCAACAGTATTACAATATGCCGGCCCGGTATTGATTGCAATTTATATGGCGGCAAACAAACAAAAATGGCCTCACGCCATTGAATACTTAGCCGTCGCTTTTGCTATCACCGGAACTTTTTTATTAGTTACACATGGAAGTATAAGTAATCTTTCCATATCCGGTTGGGCCCTATTTTGGGGTATCGCCTCTGCTTTTGCGCTTGCTTTTTATAGCCTACAACCTATTCGCTTATTGAATCGTTATACTGCCACCGTTGTTATAGGATGGAGCATGTTTATTGGAGGTATAACATTTAGCTTTGTCCACCCTCCATGGCAGGTTGCCGGTCAATGGGATTATTATACCTATCTATCTATAGCCTTCATTATCCTTTTCGGCAGCTTGGTGGCCTTCTATTCTTATTTAACAGCAGTTAAGTACATTGGCGCTGAAACGACGAGCTTACTGGCTTCGGCCGAACCTCTTTCTGCCGCTATTATTTCGATTTTATGGCTCGACGTATCTTTTGATACAATGGATTGGATAGGAAGCCTACTGATAGTATCAACTATATTTCTGTTAACCTGGAAAACGCACGCCATCTCATCTATCTAAAGAACTGTTAGATAATTTTTTATTCAAAAAGACATTTCAGACATACTTATTTAGTACGAAAGCGTACGCTTGCTGTTCGAAAACGAACAGTCATCGCTCACTTAAAACCTACAAATTACTGTACAAAAGCAGATTACAACAACGGCACAGTCTTTTCGATAACTTACATGTATTGATAAACATGCACTCTTATGTTCAGGAATTATATCAAAACCGCTTGGCGTAACCTTTGGAAAAATAAATTTTTCTCTATTCTTAACATTTTAGGATTAACAGTTGGCCTAGCTATCGGTATACTGATTCTTATGTGGGTTCAAGACGAGTTGAGCATAGACAGTTTTCACTCCAAATCAAAGAATATTTACAGAATGGAGCTTTTTGGCGGCACAGGCTCAAGCAGGCAGATCTGGGATGTAGATGTTGCACCTATGGGACCTTTAGCCAAAGAAGAACTTCCGGAAGTGATCGATCAGGTACGTATCACCAGCAATAATCTGTTTTCGCTTTATCAATATAAAGATAAAGTCTTCGCCAATGAAAGAGCTGTTTATGTAGATCCGTCGTTCTTTACCATCTTCGACTTCCCCTTACTGGAAGGAAATAAGTCACATCCGTTTACGGATGATAACTCTGTGGTAATTACGCAGAAAACAGCAAAAAAATATTTTGGCAATGAAAACCCCATAGGCAAAATTATTATTGCAAATGACAGTGTCAACTTAAAAGTGAGCAGTGTAATGGAAAATTTTCCAAGCAACTCAAGTATGAATTTTGACATGCTTATGCCCATCAGCTATTTTGCAAAGAGAGAGCTGATTGACCACCAACATGATATAAACACTGATTTTAGTAATTTTAATTATGAAACCTACTTACTTTTAAAACCGGGAGCCGAACTCAAAAAGCTTACCACCGCGCTGTTCAATATTCACATCAAGCATAAGGCTGAAGACACCGACGCTGAATATTTGCTACATCCACTTCCAAATACGCATTTATATAACGCTGATGGATCGGATAAAGGCATGCAGACAGTAAAGATATTTTTTGGTATCGCACTTATCATTCTTGTTATAGCCTGTATTAACTATGTAAATCTTTCTACCGCCAGATCAATGCTCCGGGCGAAAGAGGTAAGCATGCGTAAAATTATAGGTGCCGCCAAAAGTCAGCTTTTTCTACAATTTATGGTAGAAACTGCATTACTTTTCAGCATTGCAGCCCTTCTTGCTATTATTTTAATAGCTGCGCTTATGCCGTTATTTAATGAAATAGCTGGCAAACAGTTAGTATTGGATTTATCTGAGCCAAAATTTTGGCTCATCCTGGCATATACCATCAGTAGCACTTTACTTGCTTCGAGCATTTACCCTGCCTTATTATTATCTTCTTTTGAGCCACTTAAAGCGCTCAAGGGCAAACTTTCTAGTACCATTGGCGACGTGCTTTTCAGAAAGACATTAGTAGTTAGTCAATTTGCATTTTCCGTTATACTCATTGCCGGTACTATTTTAATTACCCGCCAATTGAATTATATTCGATCAAAAGAGCTGGGCTATGACAAAAGTCACACGCTAATCTTTGGAATGCGGGAAATGACTCCCCATTATGAAGCAGTGAGGGCCGAGCTATTAAAGCAGCCGGGGGTAGAAGCAGTAACCCGTTCCATGGGTAATATTTTAGACTTCGGACTTATTTCGGGCAATAATGACTGGGATGGAAAAGAGCCGAATGCTACATTTATTCTTCGCCCAGTGGCGGTTGATTTTAATTTCCTTTCATTTTATAAAATGAAGCTGGATCAGGGCAGCAATTTTATCGGGCTGCCAAGTGATAGCAACCATTTTATACTCAACGAAACGGCTATAAAAGAAGCCGGTATTAAAGATCCCATCGGCAAACGGTTTAAACTGTGGGACAAAGAAGGATCGATCATTGGCGTGGTAAAAGACTTTCATTATGCATCCATGAAGGAAAAAATAGGTCCCTGCATTTTTTATTACGCTCCGCAGAAGGCCTCTATGATGCAAATACGAACAACAGCGAAGGATGCAGCAAAAGCAGTTCAAGCAGCTGAATTGCAGTTCAAAAGATATAATGGGCAACTCCCTTTTGTTTATGCCTTTCAGGATGAGGTATTTAATTATCTGTATGAAAGTGAACAACGGGAAGCGGCATTATTCAATTATTTTTCTGCTATTGCCATCTTTATTTCGTGTTTAGGCTTACTTGGGCTATCCGCTTATACCGCACAGGTACGCACAAAGGAAATAGGTGTTAGAAAGGTACTCGGTGCCAGTACGAAAAATATAGTAAAATTAATGGCTATCGATTTCATGCGATTGGTATTTATTGCCATTGCCATAGCAGTACCACTTGCCTCGCTAGGTATGAGCAAATGGCTTCAATCATTCGCTTATAGAACCACCATGGACATATCTATCTTTGTTTATTCCGGACTTATCGCGATAGCCATCGCTTTTCTTACGATCAGCTATCAATCTATAAGGGCCGCATTAGCTAACCCAGTAAAAAGTTTACGAAATGAATAGACATTAGTTTATGTTTGCAATACTAAAATTTAGCTTTTGACAACATCATTAAACAATATTCATAAAGATCTGCTAATCGCCATAGAACTCGTTTACCAGCAATGTAAAGCTGAATGCACATTACCGATAGCCGATGCCGAAAGCGCTGATTACGCAGCCTTTACTTTTAAGATTAATAAATTAACCGTTAAATATCGCGCTGCTAAAATTACGCCATCGAAAACAGGACAATTTGTGACTTTATGGAAAAGAGAAAAAGACGGACCTATTCAACCTTTTCATGCTTCAGACGACATAGATATTTTTATTGTTAGTACACGCCATGAAAATCGCTTAGGTCAGTTTATTTTCCCAAAAATCGCACTGCTCAAGCAGGGGATTCTGTCGGATGCAAACAAGGACGGTAAGCGCGCTATTAGGGTCTATCCTCCATGGGATAGCGCAACCAGTAAACAAGCACAGAAAAGCCAACAATGGCAATTGAATTATTTTTTAGAAATTCAACCGGTACCAGCAATTGACTTGCAACAGGCAAAAAAACTTCTTTTTTTATAAAATGCAATAATAAAATTGGCGTCGTTGAAGGCGTCACCGTTCGCTAAAAGCATTCTTTGAGATTTACATGCTTCCTCAAGAGCTTTTTTTGTTATTTTAGCTAGCCTTAAATTACGTGATAAATGTTCCACAATTTAAAAATGTTTTTTCAAAGATTAATTCCTAACCTCGATGAAGAAACGTGGCAAAGTTTCTTGAACCTTCAACAAGTTAAGCATTATAAGAAAGGAACTATCATTAGTCATGAAGGCAGAACTAATAACGTTGTCTCGTTTATTGAGAAGGGTGCCGTTATGGTTTACAATCATGTAGAAGATAAGAGATGCATCTATAATTTTTTCTTTGAAAATGAATATACCGGAGATTATGAGAGCTTTCTTACCCGTCAACCAGCTCAGTACGGTATAGAAACGATTGAAGATTGCACCTTATTTCAACTGCATTACAATGGTCTCCAATTAATGTATGATAAGCATCCAATTTTCGAGAGAGCTGGCCGTCTTATTGCTGAAGCCCAGTTTTTACGGTTAACTTCCAGAAATGCCTCACTGCTAGCCGAGAAACCGGAGGAACGATACCTAAATCTTGTCAGTGCCAAACCGCAAGTTATACAACGTGTGCCTCAATACCATATTGCTTCCTATTTAGGTATTACTCCCGAAGCCTTGAGTCGGATTCGTAAAAGAATAAGATAGATAACTGCATTTCTCAACTACTAACATCATTCATGGCCGTTTAGCTGTGTCAGGTAACACCTTTCTTGTCGTAAATCGATATATTATCTTTCTTAACCTCGATCAATTATAAAGCAAATAATAGCCAAGTTATTTGCAGTAAAAACAAGATATTGATATGAGATACATTATTTTATCCTTTTTGGTTATATGTTTTATTATGCCAGTCTACGCTCAACAAGCTACCGTTCAAACAGTAAAGGGAAAAATAACCGACGAAGCATCTAAACAGGCCATCCCTGGTGTAACGATCCGCCTTGCAGAAGAGACCACTATAAGCTCATTAAGCGACTCCTCTGGTAACTTCAAGTTATCGAAGGTACCTTTAGGCCGTCGGCAATTCATTGTGAGTTCCGTGGGTTACGAACCCGCTATATTAAGAGACATCATTGTTACCGCGGGAAAAGAAGTAAACCTTACTATTAGCCTTCGTGAAAGCTTAACAAATTTAGAAGCCGTTGAAATCACCTATAATAAGCCTGACGATTTAAAGACAACTAATAATGATATGCTAAGCGTAAGTGCACGTACATTTGATATGGATGAAACTAAACGCTATGCCGGATCTTTGGGTGATCCGGCCCGCATGGCGGCCAATTTTGCTGGAGTGGTTTCTACCAATGATACACGAAATGATATTATCATTCGAGGAAACTCACCTAATGCGATGCTTTGGCAGCTAGAAGGACTTAACATCCCGAATCCCAGTCATTTTGGTTCGTTAAATAGCATGGGAGGCTCCATTAGTATGCTTAACAATAACATCATTGATAAGTCGGATTTCATGACGGGCGCCTTTCCTCCACAATATGGAAACGCACTATCGGGTGTGTTCGACTTAAGGCTTCGCAATGGAAATAACGAAAAACACGAGTTTTTAGGGCAGATGGGTTTCAATGGCTTTGAAGCGGGAGCAGAAGGACCAATAGGCAAGCCCAATGGAGCAAGCTACCTAATAAACGCAAGGTATTCCACCTTATCGATTTTTCAAAGCCTGGGTTTAGAGTTTGGCACTGGAGGAGCGACTCCCGAATACATGGACATCAATTACAAATTTACCAGTCCGGTAGGTAAACATGGGAGCATTTCATTGTTTGGCATTTGGGGAAGAAGCAGCATGGATATTTTGGCCAACGAATATGATCCGGAGGGGCAGGCCTATGGAAATGAGTACTCCAATCGTTATCCCCGCTATCAAACAAATATTACAGGGTTAAGTTATACACATAAGCTGGGAAGCCGCACTACAGCTAATTTTGTCTTCGGCTATAGCCGAACAAATGAGCAGTTTGATAGGGATTCCGTTAGCCAACAAGATCCTTCGCATCTAATTCCCGATTGGCATTGGCGTTTTAAAACGAGTAAATTTTCAGGCGTATTTTCTCTACATCATAAATTTAATGCCAAGCATAGTCTCATGGCGGGGCTTATAGAAGATATTACAGACTATTCTTTATTTAACAGACGTACACAGCATGGTATACGCGAAATCATATTAAACGATCGTGATGATCAATTTGGTCTTACCCAGGCCTATGCTCAATGGAAATTCAGGATAACCAATGCCTTTAGCATGGTGTCAGGATTGCATTATCAGTACCTCAGTTTATCTAATAGCAATAGTGTAGAGCCTCGTATTGGTTTCAAATATGAAACGGGTAGATCCCATATTTTCGGCCTTGCTTATGGTCTACATAGTCAGATGGATAATGTGCTCACCTATGCTACCGTTACAGCTACACCGAGCGGAAACACCTATACCAATGAGTCCTTAGGCTTCATGCGAAGTCATCATTTCGTGCTGTCACATGACTGGAATATTTCATCCAATACGCATTTAAAAACAGAGCTTTATTATCAACGTTTATTTGATGTTCCGGTAACACGCAATCCAAGTTCTTTCTCTACCCTTAATCTTGGCGCTGAAACGACACCTGTTTTACGTGATAGTTTGGTAAACGAGGGTGTAGGAAGGAACTACGGACTTGAGGTAACACTTGAACGATCATTTGACAAAGGTTTTTACTATTTAGTTACGGGCTCTTTATTTAACTCAAGATATCGTGGAAGTGACGGGCTATGGCGTAATACCGCATTCAACATGGGAAATGTCCTCAATATATTAGGGGGTAAAGAATGGAAAGTGGGCAGAAAAGAAAATATTCTAGGCTTAAGCCTTAAAGTATCCCGGGTTGGCGGTAGATACTTATCTCCTGTGGATGTAGCTGCTTCTACTGCAGACGGAGAAATACAGTACGATGCGGATAACGCATATTCTATTCAACAACCGGCTTATTTCCGAACAGATCTCAAGCTCTCTTATCGCAAAGAATTCAAGCGTACAACGATGGAGCTTGCACTTGATTTACAAAACATTACGAATAATGAAAACATCTTCCGCCAAGAATGGAATGCCAGACAACTTCGAGTAATCGAAGTCTATCAGCAAGGCTTTTTCCCCGTTCCTTTTATTCGATTCACTTTTTAATGCAAGGCCTCGTGTAATAAAACAAGGCAATAAGACAAAACGCTGACTTTGTTAAAAACAATTGGCACAGTTTATGATATAATTATAGTAGGTTTAGGTTGATTAAAAAGAGTAAAGGCCCGGCATCCCAAAAGCTGGGCTTTTACATTTAATATGTTTTTTTCAGCGAACTGACCATCTTAATCACAGGCCGAAGGCTAGCTTCCGAAAACATAGATAATACACCAATAATTCTATTGAAAAAACGGAGCATAATCAGCAATAAATGTTTGAAAATTACGTGGTGAATTCCCTGTTATATCGTTAACTGTAGAGCTGACATGAGCCGCTTCACCCCTTGCATAATGGGCGTAGTCTTCTATAAGACCCTCTGCCTGCCAAAGTGGAAATCCTGCTTTTACAACTTCCCTATGCATATCTTCAGGTTTCACATCTATAAATTTTACTGCTTTTTTCAGTCCCTTTGAAAAATAATCGGCCATCTGCTGGTGCGTTATTGCTTTCGGTCCCGTTAAATCATATATTTTATTTTCATGTCCCTCGGTTGTAAGCGTTTCGGCAGCTACCGTAGCAATATCTCGCACATCTATGACGCTAATTTTTGCTTCCCCGGCGGCTGCAAAAAACATCCCTTTTTTTATGATGCTTTCTCTAAAACCTAATAGCCCCTGCATAAAAAGATTGGGCCGTAGAAAAGTATAGTTTATTGCCAGTTCTTTTATTTTTTGCTCTACTGCGGCATGATACCGCAAAAAACGGACGGGTGAGTGCAACGTAGCTGCCAGTTGAGATAATTTAACAATGTGCTGAACACCATTAGCCTTCACCATATCTACAAAATTTAACTGAAGTGCCTCTGCGGTCTCTGAGGAATCAGTTAGCAGAAATACTTTCTCTATTCCCTGCAATGCGTTCTTTACGCAATTTTTATCTGCTAAATCTCCATAAACTAGCTCAAGCCCTTTTATAGAACTGAGTTTCGTGGCCCTATCAGATTTTCTTGCAAGCAC
Organism: Pseudosphingobacterium sp.; assembly: GCA_035565175.1. Taxonomy (GTDB): domain Bacteria; phylum Bacteroidota; class Bacteroidia; order Sphingobacteriales; family Sphingobacteriaceae; genus Olivibacter. The sequence continues at coordinate 18 of DATMSZ010000313.1, read as the reverse complement.
TCGAAAGCTTACATTTTT
>DATMSZ010000312.1:0-4172 GCA_035565175.1 Pseudosphingobacterium sp. | reverse complement strand
CCTGGTTCCCCTGAAGGATTAGCTTTATTTTCTCATTAGCAATAGTACTTAATACGCTGCTTTCCTTAGTTGTGATTAAATTCTTTATACCCAACGACTGGTAAATTTCCTTTTTCTCGGCCCAATCGATGTTATATTGCTCATCGCCCAACATTCCTAGATGCTCCCAGTACCATATTTCACCATTGCATTCAATAGTAAAATCCGGCTCTTTCCATTGCGTAGCATTATAAAATAGTTTATCCTCGTATTTAAAAAATATGTTTGAGCGATGGAGAATATTTGCTATAATAACTTCTGACTTAGAACGTACCCAATCGCCCGACTCCGCCTTATGTATTTTTCCAAGGAAGTGTTTGGGAACACCTAAGTAGCGTCCAATTTCCTGATGTAGTTTTGGCGATCCCTCGTAGCTATCCAGTAAATAGGAAAGGTAATCTAAAAGGTCATGTTTATATTTTCTTTTTTCTGAAATTTCGGATTCTATACTTTGTAACTGGCTCTCCGTAAGCTCAGGCTCTTTCGCCTCAATAATCAGGCATTTGTCAATCTGCTTTTTTGCCGTCAATTCACCTTGCAGCATCGCGCGGTAAAACTTATCAAAAAACGCCTGTGCTGGAAGTTGATTGTTGGGAGGTTTATTTAATACAGGAATTGTGAGTCCGGTACGTGATGACACAACAATAGTATTTACTTCCTGGTTACGGCTTTCTTTAAATGCTTTTAACGTGGTAAATCCTTTAGCCAAAATTTCAATTGCGCCACTGTTCAGAAAATAAGACAGACTTTCCTGTATTTCCTCGTCCTGAAAATATTGGAGGGTCTTTTTACCTACTTCATTATTGGTTGCCTTTTCAAATCGGGACGCTATCTCATCAGGTTTAGGAAACGACTTATCTATGAAATGTGTACGCCGCACCTGGATATTTTTATTAGAGTAGAGAATGTAAGAGGTAGCGCCTTTTTCGTCCCGACCGGCACGGCCTATTTCCTGATAGTATTGCTCTACTGACTCAGGGATCATAAAATGTATTACTACCCGTATATCTGGAATGTCAATTCCCATTCCAAAGGCATTAGTAGCAAATACTACGTTAGCCTTCCCCGATCTAAAATCCTTCAGCACATCTTGCCTGTCGTCACCACTCATGTCACCATGAAAAGAAACGGCAGCAAATCCTTTAGCAACTGCCGCTTGACTCAAATCGTCAACGCCTCTTTTGTGATACTTGCGGTATAGATAAACCAGCACTTTCTCGTCCTTATGCGCGTCAAGTAACTCCCACAATCTGTTCTCTTTATTTTCCTCACTGGTATATTTCTCAACTTTCATATCTACATCAAAGCGCAAAAGTGCTTCCGCCTTTAGTATATTTTGCTTAGATATATTGAAGTCTGTTAAAACGTCTTGAAGCTCTTTAGGATTGATCGTGGCGGTAAGCCCAAGTATTTTGGGCCGCGCATCACCAAATACATTATTGAGAAAAACAGGTATCCGTTTATAAAACGGTCTAAAATCAAAACCCCACTGGCTTATGCAATGTATCTCATCAATAGCAATAAGCTTTATTACGTCCTTTCTTACCCTAATACAATATTCAAAAAAACCGTCTGTAGCAATACGCTCAGGGCTGGCAAAAATAAAGTCCGGAGTGACCTTTCCATTTGCAAAGTCAGAGAACTGCTCATATTGCTCTTTATATTCAATTCCCGAGTGCGCCACCAGCACCTTGCATCCTTGTTGCGTCAGTTTGTCTGCTTGTTCATCGATCAGGGCAATTAAAGGGGAAACTACCAGCGTCGTCGAGCCGATTGCCTTAGTAGCAACCCAATAAATTAAAGACTTGCCACCACCTGTTGGCATTATAGCTACGGTTGAAGCTACATTACAAACGTTTTCTATAACCTTTCCCTGAAATGGCTTTAATGAAAACAGGTCTTTTAATTTTGGAAAATGCCGTTCAAATTCGGCATTGGCATTAATCGTCATAACGGTAGTCCCTATTATTGCGCTTCAAAAAATCTATTTCATCCTGATGGCAGCGAGCTACAAAAGATAAAAAATCCTCGACAATGACAAACCTATACTCAGTTGGCAGGTCAACGTCGTGCTTTGCAAATAGCCTTTTCAACTCGTTATAAATCTGTAGCGCGTAATATGCAAAAATCCCATAGGGATAGTAGTAGTTTTGTTGTGTGGTATTCTTTTCAAGGTCAATCATTAAAAACTCAGAATCTTCTCGGCAGCCGAAAGTTTCTTTATTAGATAAATACCACAAAGCATATACGGCTTCCCTGCTCCTTACAGGGAACATGAAAGGAAATAGCTTGTAAATAAAAGTACTCTTTATGCCACCTCCAATTACGCCAAATGCGTTACACTCTTCCCCATCTAAGTCGTAATAATCCAAATCGTCAATATCGCCGATACTCTCGAATTTCGCTGAGTCGTACCAATTCCGCTCCCATTCGTTAGCTATTTCCACTAACTTTTTGGACACATTGAATAGTTTACCCGGTTGCGCGTCTTTGAATGCGATCCGGTATTTATCAAGTTCCTTTGCAAGTTTGTTCTGTAGCGTTTTGCGTATAATTGGGACTTCATTTCTGAGAACGGTGTTTTTAAATGCTCCCACGTCGGAGCTGTATTCATCAAGTGCTTCCTCGTTAAATATTTCAAGATAAATCTGACGATCGCTTTCAAAGTCCTTTATAGCTTTTTTGATAAGGTCAGTCAACGTTCCTTTATAGTTTTTAGGTTTCGCTTTTGGAACAGCCGTTGAACCAAATGCCTTAGCTAATTTTGAAATGTCATCATCGGTAACCGCCCAACCGCCATCCGTATCAATATACCGCTGGAAGTAATCAAGTATGTTACTTTTGACTTTCTCGAACACTTTGCTAATATGAGACATTTCATAACATATAGGCTCGACGGTTTCCCGTTCCCTATTTGAATTATAGTGCATACTGACAATTTTTGCGTTCTTAAAGGAATCGAATATACCTAAAAACGAAGACTTTTCAATCTCGCCTCATAATCCTTCCTCAATTTTTTAAACCGCCTTTTCATTTCGATTTGCCTGAAACTTTTACTTAATACCTTGTTGAAATAGAAAAAGCATTCGGGATATCCCGCACTACTTGTCAGTATTATTCAAAATCTAAGGATGATAGCCAATTACAGGACGCTTTATCCCAGCTAACAGATAAACATACTGCCATAGGCTTTTGGCAATGCTACTATCGGTTTTGGAATAAAGACTTTAAATGGAACCACAAGAAGATTTATCGGGTGTATACAGCTATAAAGTTGAATATTCGTACTTTGTGTGTAATCAGAGCGTTGAACAAGATTATTGCCAGGCATGGGAAAACAGCTAATCGAAGAACAGATAACGGTCCTGAATTTGTTAGCCATCACCTACAGGAATGGTGTGCTGAAAATGAAATTACCTTACTGTATATCCAGCTTGGCTTTTGTAGACTGGCTTGTAAAGTAGTCCAGGAGTTTCATAAACAGTTTTAGGAGAATCATTCTTTTCTTTGACCTGCACCTCTTCTCTAATTACTAGCCTAACTTGCAGCCAAAACCTCTCTGGGTCGAAGGGGAACAACATTGGCGCATAGCATTTTCATTGCACACATTTTCACTGCTTTTAAGTTATTGGGGTACTTTAACTATTCGAAAATAAATAAAAGTTCAAAAATAACCTTTACCTGATCAAATTTTAAAGAGGTTAACCGGCGCCCCGACTTCGGAGGGAATGCGTACAAAAGGCAGGTTGTGATACAACCTGTTATCTTGCAAATTTCTGCAGAGCAGGAAATTGCAAGAACGATTGTGACACAATCGGTCATCTGGCAGTTTACAGCGAAGCGGATAAACGGAAAGGTCGATTGCGATACAACTAAACATTTTGCGGGTTTTATAAAAGGATTTAATAAAGCAATTAAAAATTTATCTAAACTCTACTTCAGTTCCTTCCGTTAGAGAAACGCCCATTTTAGCTAACAGTGCTTTATTTGCTTGAACAGACGAAGATGCAGCAGGCCTTCTCGGAGGGTAAGAAAAGCATAAAATTGCTTCTAAATTATAATGCTTAAAATTTAAGCAACTTTGGAAATGTGATATAGCGGATATCAATTGTGAACATGCCTTAGCTTTATGT
>DATMSZ010000311.1:0-17567 GCA_035565175.1 Pseudosphingobacterium sp. | reverse complement strand
TCTCAAAGGTAAGGAATTAAAACAAAAAGCATATAGATATACATTTACAAACATGAAGGAATTAGTGATAGATCTTGAAGCTGAGAAGAAGGAAATTCTAAAACGCTACCGTGCTTTATTAAGGGCTTGTAAACCCACTTTACAAAAAGGCGATAAGCAGATGATCCGCCGTGCCTTTGACATGGCATTAGAGAATCATAAAGATATGAGGCGTAAGTCTGGTGAACCTTATATTTACCATCCTATTGCTGTGGCACAAATTGCAGCAGAAGAAATTGGACTTGGCACTACCTCCATTGTTTGCGCACTTTTACATGACGTAGTAGAAGATACAGAAGTTTCTTTAGAAGAAATTGAGAATAAATTCGGAAAAAAGGTTGCAAAGATTATCGATGGGCTCACCAAAATATCGGGCATCTTTGACCCTAACAGTTCGATACAGGCTGAGAATTTCCGAAAAATGCTACTTACACTTGCAGATGACGTACGCGTTATCTTGATAAAGTTGGCAGATAGGCTGCATAATATGCGCACTATGGAGTTCATGGCTCGAGACAAACAGTTAAAAATAGCCTCTGAAACAAGCTATTTATATGCTCCGCTCGCACATCGACTTGGTTTATATGCCATAAAGTCAGAGTTGGAAGATCTTTCCATGAAATTTACGGATCCAGATACGTACAAATTTATCGCCCGAAAACTGAACGAGAAAAAGGCCGAACGCGAGCGATATATTAAAGAGTTTATTGGTCCGATACAAGAAATATTGACAGAACAAGGCATTCACGCGAGCGTTTTTGGACGCCCAAAATCTATACATTCTATTTGGAATAAAATGCGTAAAAAATCCATTCCTTTTGAAGAAGTGTACGATCTTTTTGCAATTCGCGTAATAATTGATACCACTCCGGATATGGAAAAGGCCGAATGTTGGAAAGCCTATTCTATCGTTACGGATTTATATCGCCCAAACCCAGATAGATTGAGAGATTGGATATCCTCACCTAAAGCAAATGGGTATGAATCTTTACATACGACGGTTATGGGGGCTAAAGGTCAATGGGTTGAAGTTCAGATCCGTACTAAACGAATGAATGAGATCGCTGAAAAAGGATTTGCTGCCCATTGGAAATACAAGGAATCGAACACTGATAGCGGGCTCGACCAGTGGATACAAAAAGTGAGAGATATTTTAAGTAATCCAGAGTCTAATGCTTTAGATTTTGTGGATGATTTCAAGATGAACCTCTTTTCTGATGAAATCTTCATCTTTACGCCTAAGGGAGCACTTATCCAACTTCCATTAGATGCTACGGCACTAGATTTTGCATTTGAAATACATTCTGACCTTGGCGCTAGTTGCATAGGAGCAAAGGTTAATCATAAATTAGTACCCTTATCGCACAAGCTCGCCAACGGAGATCAGGTTGAAATTATCACCTCTAATAAACAAACACCTAAAGAAGATTGGCTTAATTTTGTTGTCACCGCAAAAGCAAAGTCGAAAATTAAATCTGCCTTAAAAGAAGAAAAAAGACGAATAGCTGAAGACGGAAAGGAAATACTTGAAAGAAAACTCAAATCAATCAAAATCACTTACAATACAGACAATCTAAATAAACTTAGTACCTTTTTGAAGCTACCATCCACGCAAGACCTTTTTTATAAAGTTGCTAAGAGTGAAATAGATCTAAAACAACTGAAAGAATTTGCGCTTGCCGAAAGATCTATAGATACTTCGAGTGGCCCTAGCACCCGGATGGACAGTCATGTCGATGGGCTTGTAAAAAAGATTGAAAAAAAGGACAAAGAAACGGTGTTGATTGGCGACGATTTTCAGAAATTAGATTATACGCTATCTGCTTGCTGTAATCCTATACCTGGAGATGACGTATTTGGCTTTGTAACGGTTAATGATGGCATAAAAATACACCGTACCAATTGTCCGAATGCCTCTAAATTAATGGCCAATTATGGTTATAGAATTGTTAAAGCTAAATGGACATCTCAACAAGAACTTGCTTTTTTGACAGGTTTGCGTATTGTTGGAATAGATGACGTTGGCTTGGTCAACAGAATAACTACTGTGATATCGCAAGACTTTAAAATAAATATTCGTTCGATTACAATTAGTAGTAACCAAGGCATTTTCGAGGGATCTATCATGGTTTACGTTAATAATACCGAACATTTAGACAGCCTCATTAAAAAATTAAAACAAATAAAAGGAATAACAGGAATCACTAGGTTCGATTCTGAACAATAAATTTAGTTTAGATTATTTTGTCGATAAAATTATTTGATGATTACTGAACGTTGACAATGGGAGCCGCACAAGCCGAGCTAATTCATTGCATATCCAAACAAATTTATTTAGCTTTGTACATAATTAAGGATTATCATGTCTACAACAGAAACAACAAGTATGGTTAGGAAAATTTTCGAGGCTTACCTTGAAAATAAAAGCCTACGTAAGACCCCAGAGCGCTTTGCCATCTTGGAAGAAATATATTCAAGAAATGATCACTTTGATGTGGAGTCGTTGTACATTCACATGAAAAATAAAAAATACCGGGTGAGCAGGGCCACCGTTTATAATACGTTAGAGCTGCTAGTATCTTGCGATCTAGTTACAAAACATCAATTTGGTAAAAATATGGCTCAGTTTGAAAAGTCTTATGGCTACAAACAACATGATCATATTATTTGCATTGAATGTGGCAAGGTTGTAGAATTCTGCGATCCTCGTATCCATCAAATTCAAAGTATGATGGGTGAATTACTAAAGTTCGACATTAAACACCATTCACTCAATCTGTATGGCGTTTGCAGCGATTGTAATAATGACTGCCCTTCAAAGACAGGTCAGGAAACTAACCGAAGTAAAGTGGTAGTTCCTGCCTAAGAATGTATTATAAAGAAAAGACATATCTGCCTGATGGTTTATCATTTTTATGAAATGATGATAACTATCAGGCTATCTAATTTAAAATCTCCATTATTACAGTTTAATTAAACTATATACAACAAATATTATGAAAGTTGACGTGCTTTTGGGCCTGCAATGGGGCGACGAAGGTAAGGGTAAAATTGTGGATGTCTTAACTCCACAATATGATTTGATTGCCCGTTTTCAAGGAGGGCCTAACGCTGGCCATACCTTAGAATTTGATGGTCAGAAATATGTACTAAATACAATTCCTTCTGGCATTTTCAATAAAAAGACATTAAACCTCATAGGTAATGGTGTTGTTATAGATCCGATCATTCTCAAAAGAGAACTTGACAATCTAAAGAAAAATGGATTTGATCCTGTCGCCGAAGGAAAGCTCGTAATAGCACGTAGGGCACATCTTATTTTACCCACGCATCAATTACTAGACGCTGCATCTGAAACTAATATGGGAACAGGCAAAATCGGTTCTACGCTAAAAGGGATTGGCCCCACCTATATGGACAAAACGGGAAGAAATGGTATCCGTGTTGGAGATACTACGTTACCCGACTTCAAAGAACGCTATCAAAAGCTAGTTGATAAACATAAAAACATTCTGTCTCATTATGGAGAAATTCCAGATTACAGTGAACGCGAACAAGCATTCTTCGAAGCTATTGATTATTTAAAAACAATCCCGCATGTTGATAGTGATCAATTAGTTAACAACTATTTGAAAGAAGGAAAAAGTGTGCTTGCGGAAGGTGCTCAAGGGACATTGTTGGATATTGATTTTGGTTCTTATCCATTTGTTACTTCTTCAAACACTACTACTGCCGGTGCGTGTACAGGACTCGGAGTTGCTCCCAAGAATATTGGAGAAGTAATTGGTATATTTAAAGCATATTGTACTAGGGTTGGTGGAGGACCTTTTCCAACAGAATTGGAAAACGAAATTGGTGAGAAATTGAGACAGATTGGCCATGAATTCGGTGCTACTACTGGCAGGTCCAGACGTACTGGGTGGATTGATCTTCCGGCATTACGTTATGCAATTCAGCTAAATGGTGTGACCGAATTGATCATGACAAAAGCAGATGTATTAAGTGGATTTGAGGAAATAAATGTATGTACACATTACATTTATAATGGAGAAAAAATCGACTACATGCCATATGATATTATTTCATTAATACCGGAGCCAGTATTTGAAACCGTTAAAGGATGGAATGAGGATATTACTGGCATTACTTCAGAAGAACAAATTCCAGGAGCGCTTAAGAACTATATCGTATATTTAGAGAATCATTTGGGCGTAAAGATTAAGTATTTATCAGTTGGACCTGACAGAACGCAAACACTTCTCTTAAACTAATCAATGGCAGCAAGTAGTTATCATGTTGACAATATTCAATTCTTTACAAAGCAAGCCCTTCAATGGGCTTCTTTCTTTAATAGCGCTTGCTGTTTTCATAGTCAAGGGTACCAAAATGACCCTTACAGCAAATTTGATGTATTGATTGCCGCTGGCATTAAGGATGAATTATTTAACCGCGAAAGCGGCGTCACTTTCGCAACACTTGAAACGTTTTTGAAAGAGCATCCTGATGAGTGGATTCCGGGCTTTCTTTCTTACGATTTAAAGAATGAGATAGAAGATCTTTCTACCTCAAAGCCAAATTTACAGGAGACCCCTCTCTCCTATTTTTTCTTACCAAAACATGTTATCTTAATTAAGGGCGATCAGATTGAGATAAAGAGCGATGATCCAGCACAATTGTTCAAGGAAATTACCACAACAACGCTTGTCGATGGCAAGTTGGAATTCGATGGCAAGATTAAAACAGAGATAAATAAGGAGACATATAAAACCGTTTTCAACAAACTAATAAAGCATATTCATCAAGGCAATATTTACGAAATAAACCTTTGTTTAGAATTTTACGCAGAAGAAGCAAAACTTGATCCTCTACGTGCATTCTGGCAGCTGAGCAAGATCTCGCCTACACCCTTTTCTTGTTATTTCAAACAGCACGATCACTATATAATTTCTGCTTCCCCAGAGCGATTTTTAGCGAGAAGAAGAAATTTGTTAATATCACAGCCTATTAAGGGCACTGCACCTCGTGGCAAAACATCGTCAGAGGATGCACTTTTGATTCGCGATCTTCAGTTAAATAAGAAAGAGATCAGTGAAAATATAATGATTGTTGATTTGGTACGTAATGATTTAACAAAAAGTGCAACGCCTGCAACAGTTGAAGTAAAAGAGCTGATGGGTGTTTACTCATTTAGACAAGTACATCAGCTTATTTCTACTATTAGTTGCCGAGAACGTGACGGACTGCCGGTAACCCAAAGCATAAAAAACACTTTTCCTGCAGGATCAATGACAGGTGCCCCAAAAATCAGTGCAATGCGGCTAATAGATGACTATGAATTAACCAGAAGGGGTATTTATGCAGGGTCAGTAGGCTATTTCGCGGCAGATGGAGATTATGATTTCAATGTAGTTATTCGGTCGATAAGTTACAATGCCAAAAGCAAGAGATTATCTTTTCACGTTGGAAGTGCTATAACTGCTGAGGCCGACGCTTCTCAAGAGTACCAGGAATGCTTATGGAAAGCACAAGCAATTTTAGAATTATTAAAACCTGATTACTAAAAAACAAAACGCGTAACCAGAGATCTCCAGTTATGCGTTCTATATAAGCTGTGTTTAGAAATCATCTATTTGTAATGCCTCATTGCCTCAGGTATTAGTTTTTGAATATTAGCAATACGTGTTTGGTCACTAGGGTGTGTGCTTAAAAATTCAGGTGGTTTGCTCCCCCCTGCTTTCGAAGCCATCCGTTGCCAAAAACTAACAGCTTCTTTTGGGTTATAACCTGCCATTGCCATAAATGTTAATCCCATTCTGTCCGCTTCGCTTTCTTGATTTCTTGAATACTTTAACAAAGCAACTTGGCTACCGATGCCGTAAAGCTGATTTATGGCAAGCTGCGTCAATTGAGAATTTTTAGAGGTGGCCATCCCAACACCAGCGCCAACTCCTTGAGCCAACATAGTGTTCGATGCTCTCTCCGAAGAATGGCGAGCAATCGCATGAGCTATTTCATGGCCCATCACAGTAGCTAAACCGGCTTCGTTCTGCGTAACAGGTAATATACCAGTATAAACAGCTACTTTTCCCCCTGGCATACACCATGCATTTACTTGTTGATCATCAATCAGGTTAAATTCCCAACTAAACTGGTATTGATTAGCATAACCATTCTGCTTAAGGTATGTTTCTACAGCCCGGGCAATTTTATTACCTACGCTCTGAACCATCTGCGCGTTAGCTGTGCCCTTTACAACCTTTGTTTTCGAGCTTGTAAGCAAATCCTTGTAGGCTAAAGATGCCTGCTGTTGCATTACCTTGTCGTCAACCAAACTCAATTGCTTTCTACCTGTCAACGGAACGGTCGAACAGGACGCAGCAAATAAAAGTATAAGTAGCGAACCAATTACTTTAGTTTTATTCCGACTCATAATTAATGTAAAAATTTAGTGGTTTAATTACAGCAATTGCTGTGCCGATATCGATTATGTATTTGACTTTTTAAATAGATTTATTTTTGATTCTTTCCCTTTAAGCAATCTTTCTATGTTCTTCTGATGCGTAACCAATATTAAAACACAGATACACATACCGTATAAAAGAAGAGATTTGTAAGGCGTATGAAAAACAAATACTATACTGAATGGAAAAGTAAAACCAGCAAGAATAGACCCTAAGGAAACGTAACGGGTAAGCATTAACACACTTATAAACATACCTACACATAGCAAGGCTGCTTGCAGATGAACGGCTAACACCATTCCAAACAATGTAGCCACACCCTTTCCCCCTCTAAATCCTGCAAATAGTGGAAAAAGGTGTCCCATAACTGCAATCACACCTAGAGCAAGCTGATAATTTATGAACAACACAGAGCTAGTGGGCCCGGTAACCGAAACACCAATGAAATAAGCAAGGTTTGTAGCAGTCCACCCTTTTAAAATGTCAATGATCATGACAGCCACACCTGCCTTTCCACCCAACACCCTAAAAGTATTGGTTGCACCGGCATTTCCACTCCCATATTCTCTAACATCCACACCATAAAAAGATTGACCTAACCATACAGCAGTGGGTATGGAACCAAATAAATAGGCAACCAAAAGTGCAATAATTGCATTAATTGATGTCATTGGGTACAATGATACTAAAAAGGGCAATCTTATTAGTAAAAAATATTAACTTTAATTAACAATCTGAGCTTTTAAACTCATATCGAGGCTTTTAACAGAATGTGTTAATGCCCCCATCGAAATATAATCAACGCCACAATCGGCAAATTGTTTAGCATTTAAAGGAACAATGCCACCAGAGGCCTCTGAAATAAACCTGCCATCTATTAATTTTACCGCATCAGCAAGGTCTTCAAAATTAAAATTATCTAATAAAATCCTGTCTACGTTGCCGTATGCTAAAACTTCTTTCAGTTCTGGTATATTTCTTACCTCAATTTCAATTTCAATAGATTTTTTAAGAGAATTTCTATACGCGTTTGCAGCTTTAAGTGCTTGCTCAATACCCCCAGCATAATCCACATGATTATCTTTGATAAGAATCATATCATATAAACCAAACCGATGATTAACTCCCCCCCCGATTCTTACAGCTTCTTTCTCAAGAAATCGTATTCCCGGTGTTGTTTTTCTAGTATCTAGAATTTTCGTCTTTGTATTTTTTAATAGTTCAACGAGCTTATGTGTGGTTGTAGCAATACCACTCATTCTTTGCATCACATTTAATACAAGTCGCTCTGCTATCAAAATAGCATGTACATCTCCGCTCACCTTTAATACGATATCCCCTATTTCTACTTTAGCCCCGTCTTGTATAAAAATGTCTATCTTTAGCAAAGGGTTAACCACATTAAATATTTCTGCTGCCACCTCTACTCCTGCCAGAATCCCGTTTTCCTTAATTATAAGTTGAGCCTGACCGTGTTTTTCTGCAGGAATAGTTGCGAGTGAGGTATGATCACCGTCGCCCACATCTTCTTGCAATGCTTGGCTTATAAAAGTGTGTAATTGTTGCTTGTTAATCTTACTCATACTATAAATTGGTTCAAACCTAGCAAAAATTTCGAGATTTATAAATTAAACAAGCACAATATATATTTATCTAACTAATTCTCAGGTGGTATTAATGCCTACTTTGTTTTATCAATTCTAATGTCCGTAATCAGAAACTTCGAATTAAAGTTCTTGAGTGAAAGTGATACTCGGAACTTCTGTGTAGAAGAAAACATCTCGAGAACAGCATAACGGTTGCTAACATTTGTATCCATCCGGTGAATGATCTTAGCTCCTCTACAGTTATTTTTATCAAAAAAATTTTGTAAAAGTATCTCGGCTTGATTCTTAGAGTAAGTGTTATTATCATCCAAAATAGACAAGCTTACGGTGCTTGAAAAGTAAACGGAAAGCTCTTTACTATTTCCAGTAGCAAAATAATGAGTAATATTATCGATAATATCATCTGCCCTAAAAGCAGTATGAAGATTTAAATGCGCTAATAAAATTAAAACTAAATATGCACGTTTCATTATCCCTTCGAATGGCAATACTATCAAACCAGCTAAAAATTTTCCATTATATAGCGTATATTATACAGCACAAATCTTAGCACTGCTTTAACGCTACTAAAAGCATGCCATTTTGTCTATACAAATACACAGAAAAGGTACATTTTTCAATATTTTAAAAAAAATAAGGATAGGATCATTTTTTGTATTAGGTTTGTCATTAGTAGGAACATAACATTTAAAATACGTTAAAAATGAAGAAAGCAATGCTCATCATTCTTGATGGCTTAGGATACGGGAAGGATGATAATTCCAATGCAGTAAAAGCGGCCAATACTCCTTTTTTAGATTACATGCTGAACAATTACCCTCATTCAAAACTAGAAGCTTCCGGCGAAGCGGTAGGATTGCCGGCAGGTCAAATGGGTAACTCAGAAGTTGGCCATATGAACTTGGGCGCCGGCCGCATTGTATACCAAGAGCTGGGACGTATACACAAGGCTGTTGCTGATGGAGAACTAAACCAAAACCCAATTCTTCAGAAAGCGTTTGATTACGCCAAACACGAAGAAAAAAAGGTACATTTTATCGGCTTGGTTTCTGACGGTGGTGTACATGCGCATACCAAGCACTTGCGCGGTTTATGTGAAGCCGCTAAAAATGCAGGGTTGCAAAAAGTTTTTGTCCATGCCTTTTTAGATGGTAGAGATACCGACCCCCATTCTGGATTAAACTACGTATCAGATTTAGAGGCTTTTTTGGACAATAATACTGGAGAATTAGCTACAGCAATCGGTCGTTATTATGCTATGGATAGAGATAACCGTTGGGAACGCGTGAAAGAAGCGTATGACTTATTGGTTCATGGACACGGCAAAGCAGCTAAGAGCATTAAACAAGCTATAGAACAATCGTATGAAGAAGGTGTCACCGACGAATTTATAAAACCAATAGTAAAAGTTAAAGATGACGGTACCCCTTTAGCTCTAATTGAAGAAGGAGATGTGGTTATCTGCTTTAATTTCCGTACCGATCGCGGCAGAGAAATAACACTTGCCTTAACACAAAAAGCATTTCCTGAGTATAATATGAAGCCTCTCAACCTTCATTATGTTACGATGACAACCTATGACGAAACGTTTAAAAATGTAGATGTTATCTTCCAAAAGGACGACGTTACAGAAACTATCGGTGAGATCCTCGAAAAAAATGGAAAGACACAAGTACGTATTGCTGAGACAGAAAAATACCCCCATGTTACCTTCTTCTTTTCAGGAGGACGTGAGAAAGAATTTGTTGGTGAGTCTAGAATACTAATCCCATCACCCAAAGTTGCTACTTACGACCTTAAACCTGAAATGAGCGCTCAAAGCATAGCTGACGCGATTTGTGATGAAATGGAGGCAAATCACCCTGATTTTGTATGTTTAAATTTCGCAAATCCTGATATGGTTGGGCATACAGGAGTATTTGATGCTGTCGTTAAAGCCGTTGAAACGGTAGATGCCTGTACAAGACAAGTTGTTGAAAAAGGTATTCAGGAAGGCTATTCGTTTATAATTATCGCAGATCATGGTAATTCAGAATTTATGCTAAATGAAGATGGTTCACCAAACACCGCACATACCACTAATTTAGTACCCTGTATTTTGATCGACAAAGATTTTAAACATATAAAAAATGGTAAATTAGGTGATATCGCCCCTACAATCCTCACTTTACTTAATGTTTCAGTTCCACAGAAAATGTCGGGTGAAATCCTTGTTTCTTAAGATAACACTTTTGAATTGATCCTATAAAAAGCTATTGTGGGCGCTATCTTGCGACTCACAATAGCTTTACCAGTTTTTATATCATGATAAAAAAGAGACATTCAAGCATGCTTTTAATGCTACTGATATTCGGGTGCAATCCAGAACCGGAGGGAAAATTACAAGTAAATGAAAAACCGTACTTCGATATCGCCGGATACTTTTCAAAGGAGGCGGAACGATTACAAACAAAAGAATCGCTGATTAAAAAAGTGGTAAGTAAAAATGATGAACAGGAGGAAAGGCAAATACAACTTGAAAGCTGGAAAAATGAGTTTGAACTTTTTATTTCCTCAGATATTAACAAGCCTGATTGGTTAACAAGTTACGCAATAGACTCTTCCACTCAAAAAACCTCGTATTTGACGAAAGATCCTAAGCTTCGAACAAAAGGTATTCAAATTTACCGAGACATAAAGGGTCATATTAAAAAGATAGCGATCGAAAATTCCGACAAAAACTGGTTATATCATTCTTCAGAAAAATTGATTTATTATACAGACTCTCTCTATAGAATTGAGAAAATACAATCAATTCGTCTAATTGGCACTAATAAATACTCCGTTGAAGGGATAATAAAGAAATAAAAGTACTCCTTCAGTAGACGAGGGCATGATAACAATTGAATAACTCAGCTGTTAAAGCAAACCATCCGTTAACTTTAATAAAAAAACCTGTGAAATATCTCCACAGGTTTCAATAAAAATTTCTTAACAAAACTATTTTGACAAGTTTGTTTTATAAATCTTTACCTTTTTAATTTCCTTTGCTAAATCTTCTCTTTTGCTGTTGGAATTTAGTACATGTTGTAAATCGTCAATACTTTTCTGATAAGCCTCTTCTGCCAACGACTTATCATAAACTGCTGTGGAGTTAGTGCCCTGCAAGATACCAAGATCTCTATATGCCATACCCCTGCTTTGATAGTATGACAAATCATCCGGATTTAAACGAATCGCATTACTGAAATCGTCGATACTTCCTTGCAGCATTTTACCACGCTCAGCCTCACTCAATTTGTTATCAGACTGTACTGCCAATGTGTTCCGCGCTTTACCTCTCCAATAATAAGCGGAGAAGTTGTTTGGACTTTGGCTTAATAATTTAGTAAATGAAGTAATTGCTTTATTGTAGTTAGCACATCTGATATGAGAGTAACCTAGCATATAAGTTACCAAAGTATCAGGACTCTTAACTTTTTCCAGTGCATTAACAGCAGCTTTAAAGTCTCCGTCCATAATAGCTTTATTACCTAAGCGAACGTAAGGGTTACTAGATGACGATTGTGACTGTGCAGAAGCCGCATTGACAGACAAAACGAAAACTCCCAATAACACCCAGTGTTTAACTTTACCAAAATTCATAAATTGATTGCTTCTAATGTTCATTAATTTAAATTCTTTTTCAAGTATATTAGATTGTACATACGTTAAAATGTTACCAATCGTATTCTAAAGATAGCAATCTAGTTGCCATTCCGCCACAAAACTAAACTAAAAATTGTGTATTTTATTGTGCAAGTATCAATATTATTCATTTACAGCACTTTAAAATTCATATCCTAAATATAAGCTTATCATAAAGGGATTAAGATAGTGACCTGTAAATATGACATAAGCTAAAAAAAAAGGCACAATTATACGTTTGGCATGGGCATTGTAACATTAACTATTCGATTATTAAAATAAGAGTTCTAGGGAATAGCCTGCCAAATTGGCCATTTGTTCCAGACATAAACAAATAACAACATAAACATACCCATGAGTAAGTTTGATCTTTTTGATTTTAACCATGCATTACCAATCATAAATGAGGATACAGAATTTTTCCCGCTGTTTACCCAACAAGATGAAGATGATATGACTAGCGAAGAACTGCCAGAAGTGTTATCGATACTGCCCTTGAGGAATACAGTCTTATTCCCCGGAGTTGTAATACCTATTACCGTTGGTCGTGATAAGTCAATTAAACTAATTAAAGAGGCTTATAAAGGTGACCGAACGATAGGAGTTGTATCTCAAAAAGACATGTCAATAGAAGATCCTGCGTTCAATCAGTTACACACGGTAGGTACGGTTGCCATGATCATAAAAATGCTTCAAATGCCAGATGGAAATACAACGGTTATTATCCAGGGCAAACAGCGTTTTAGATTAAAAGAAGAAGTTCAATCAGACCCATATATCAAAGCAAGTATTGAACGTTTTGTGGAACAAAAAGTAAAAAAAGAAAAAGAGTTTAGTGCCTTAATATCTTCCATAAAAGAACTTGCTCTACAAATCATTAATATATCTCCAAATATACCAAGTGAAACTGGTATAGCCATCAAGAATATAGAAAGTCCATCATTCTTAATAAATTTCATCTCTTCCAATATGAATGCCGATCTGGCATTTAATCAGGACCTTTTGGAGATGAAAGATATTAAACAAAGGGCCAACAGGGTACTAGAGCAATTAACGGCCGAGCTTCAACTATTGGAGTTAAAGAATCAGATACAAAATAAAGTCCGTGTTGATTTAGACAAACAGCAACGTGATTATTTTTTAAATCAGCAACTTAAAACCATACAAGAAGAACTTGGCGGCTCAACACCCGACCTTGAGATTGAAGAATTAAGAAAAAAATCACTTCAGAAAAAATGGGGTAAAGATATCGCATTCCATTTCAAAAAAGAATTAGATAAATTAAGTAGAATCAACCCTGCCGCCGCCGACTATTCCGTTCAATTAAATTACCTAGAACTTCTTATTGATCTTCCATGGAACGAATTCAGCAAAGATAATTTTGACTTGAAGCGTGCCGAAAAAATACTCGATAAAGATCACTACGGCTTGGAAAAAGTAAAAAGGAGAATAATTGAATATTTGGCTGTATTGAAGCTGAAAAGGGATATGAAAGCACCTATTCTCTGCCTTGTTGGCCCTCCGGGAGTTGGTAAGACATCGTTGGGAAAGTCAATAGCAAAAGCCTTGAATCGCAAATATGTCCGTATGGCTTTAGGCGGTGTAAGAGATGAAGCAGAAATAAGAGGACACAGAAAAACCTACATTGGAGCTATGCCTGGAAGGGTTATCCAATCCATAAAGAAAGCGGGCACATCCAACCCGGTATTTGTGCTGGATGAAATCGACAAAGTAGGAAATGATTTTAGAGGAGACCCTTCTTCTGCTTTGTTGGAAGTGTTAGATCCGGAGCAAAACAGTGCTTTTTATGACCATTATGTAGAAATGGATTATGACTTATCGAATGTCATGTTTATTGCGACAGCTAATTCGCTGAGCACTATCCAGCCTGCGCTACTCGATAGAATGGAAATAATTGAAGTAAATGGATATACCATTGAAGAGAAAATAGAGATCGCTAAGAAGCATCTATTGCCTAAACAACGTGAACAACACGGACTTACTGCTAAGGATATCACGTTGAAAGGCAATATCATAGAGAAAGTAATTGATGAATATACGCGTGAATCGGGCGTACGTGGGCTTGAAAAGAGACTTGGAGCCCTTGTAAGAGGAGCAGCTACAAATATTGTAATGGAACACCCTATAGGGCCAGCTATTAGCCATCAAGAGGTTCTTGACATTCTAGGTGCCCCTGTTTACGATAAAGATTCTTATGAAACTAATGATGTTGCTGGTGTTGTTACTGGCTTGGCTTGGACACAAGTAGGTGGAGATATACTATTTATCGAGTCAAGTTTAAGCCCAGGAAAAGGGAAGCTAACGCTCACAGGAAATCTGGGTGAAGTTATGAAAGAGTCTGCGGGTATTGCAATGGCGTATTTAAGAGCACATGCAGTAGATTTTAACATAGATTTTGAACTCTTTGACAAATGGGATGTCCATATCCATGTGCCAGCTGGTGCCACACCTAAAGACGGACCTTCTGCTGGCATTACCATGCTAACGGCGCTAGCATCTTCCTTTACGCAAAGAAAAGTGAGAGCAAATTTAGCCATGACTGGCGAAATAACACTACGAGGCAAAGTATTACCTGTTGGGGGTATTAAGGAAAAAATATTAGCAGCGAAGAGAGCCAATATAAAAGATGTTATCCTTTGTAAATCTAACAAGAAAGATATTCTCGAAATAAAGGAAGATTATATAAAAGACTTAACCTTTCATTATGTGAATGAAATGAGTGAAGTAGTCGACATTGCATTACTCGCAGAGAAAGTAAAAAGACCTTTAGATCTTTCGATCAAGAAATAAAAAATGCCGCGAAACGCGGCATTTTTTACTTATTATGATTGATTGATTTAATCTTTCTCTTATGGCCAAATGCCCATATTTAAATAAGAAGTAGCGATCTTATCAATAGAGCTTACAAATGCAGCTGTTCGTAACGTATCAATTTTATTATTGGCATTCTTTATCCGCCTTATCTCATGATATGACCGAATCATCGTGTCTTCCAAGCCTGAATTAACCAACTCAAGCTCCGTTGCTCCTTTTACGATTACGCCTCTTTGTTCTGAAGTTAAGGTTACACCGGTAACAGCCTCGACCATATTAACAATATTACGGTTAGCTGTTTCTTCATAACGTTTATCCATACGGCCAAATGCCACATGAGATAAATTTTTAAGCCATTCAAAATAAGAGACAGTAACACCACCGGCATTGCAATACATGTCAGGGATTATAATTCCGCCTTTTCCTGAAAAAATCTCTTCCGCTTTTGGCGTTGTTGGACCATTCGCACCTTCCGCAATAATTTTCGCCTTAATTCTACCAATATTTTCTTCTGTTATCTGATTTTCTAAGGCCGCAGGCACTAAAATATCACATTCTTGCTCCAAACCTATTGCGGGAACAGCAAATTCTTTCTTTGCTTTTTTATAGCCTAAAATCGTTCCAGTATTTCTTCTATGCTCAAGAATGGCATCAACATCTAAACCATCTTCATTGTAAAGTGCTCCGTCGTATTCACAAACACCAACAATTATAGCACCATATTCTTGTAAAACTTTAGCTGTATTATAACCAACATTACCTAAGCCTTGGATAATGATCCGTTTTCCCGCCACTCCTGGAGTTAATCCCAAAGATTTCATATCCTCTGCTACCTCAACGCATTCTCTAACCGCTATTGCTACCCCTCTTCCGGTTGCCGCCTTACGTCCATCGATGCCACTTAACGAAAGCGGCTTTCCTGTAACGCTGCCTAACGCATCTAATTGCCCTGGGTTCATTGTCAGATAGGTGTCCGCAATCCAACTCATTTCTCGTTCACCGGTTCCATAATCAGGGGCAGGAACATCAATTGCAGGGCCTATGAAATTCTTTTTAACTAATTCAACGGTATATCTGCGTGTTATAGTTTCCAATTCCGCCACAGAATAATCACGCGGATTTATACAAATTCCACCTTTTGCTCCTCCGAAAGGAACATTCACGATCGCACACTTATAGGTCATTAAGGCCGCTAAGGCCATCACTTCATCTTCATTGACCATCTCACTATAACGAATACCTCCTTTTGTAGGCGATTTATGATGAGAATGCTCCACACGCCAAGCGTCTATAACTTCCAATTTTCCATTAGCCCTTCGAATTGGGAAACGAAAACGGTAAACACTGTTACAAGCCTTAATTTGATCTAACAAGCCTCGATCATGATTAGTAAATTGAGCTGCATGATCGAAGAATTGACAAACATCATTAAAGAAACTAAACTCTCCTTGTGACTTATTTGTAGCCATAATGTAATTAATTAGATAATTGGTTTTTCCTATTTATATAGCTTATCAGCTATACCTGACCTACATTCTTTTTTCTTTTTTTTCTAATCGACTAATTTTACGATCAATCGTAAAAAGATATGCAATAAACCCTAAAAAAATCACACAAACTACCGCCACTACTACATAAATCTTTCCCGAACTTCGCAACACATCAGCCATTTCAACTTTACCCGATGACTGTGCAAAACTATGAAAAAAGGATGTCAACCCTAGTAAAAACAAAAGAATTAGCTTCTTCATACCTTTTATTACAAATTATTATTTTATTTTAAACAAAATTCTCAAAATCATACATTTCGTATACTTATCATCAGCTTTTAACAAACCTTAACAAAAGTTAAAAAGGTAGATTTTAAGCGATTAATTCAAAAATATTCAGATTTTCTTCTTAAAAAATACTACATGAAATTATCATCGCCTCTTTCAAGAAGCCGATAGCGATAACGTAACGTCATGATCCATATGCCAATCAGCATCCAGCCGATAATAGCCGGATAAAATACAGCCCTCATTAGACCATCCATATCCAAATTACTGAATGCCGGGTTTCCTCCGTTTCCGGGATGTAGAGAATCTGTAAGACGTGGTAGAATGAATAGAAGCACCACCATTACGGGAAACGCAAAAATATTATAAATGGCCGATATTTTTGCACGCTTCTGCTCCTCGTCTAAAGCGTTTCTTAATACTAGGTAGGCTAAGTACATAAGAGTAGCTATAGCACTTCCATTGAGCTTTGGATCGTTCGGCCAAGGTTCGCCCCAGGTTACGTTTGCCCACAGCATCCCTGTAATTAGTCCAAATGCACAAAAAATAATTCCAACATTTACACTTTCTACAGCTAAAAAATCATGCTTCATATCACCAGAAGAAAGATATTTGATGCTATAAACTACTGATATTAAATACAGTAAAATCATTGCAAACCACATCGGAATATGAAAATAGGTATTTCGAATAGTTTCGTGGAGTATCGGCAGTTCAGGCACGGGCAATAAAAAGCCTGCAATTACCGAATATAATACAATAGCAGCTCCCAAAATTTTCCACCAATAAGACTTCATTATGATATTCTATTTGATTGTTCTTAATCCCGCCAAATGTAAGGAAATAACAATAAAGAAACGGTAATTACAACCAAGTTTATTGCTAAAAGAACGGTTATTTCATTGTAACTAACGCTTCTATCTAATCCATCCATTGCGTTCTTCGACAATTTAATGAGTACAATTAGCAAAGGTATGATCACTGGAAAACTCAGTATTGCCATGAGGGTACCGTTATTCCCTGCCTTGGCGCTGATGCCAGAAACCATCGTAAACACGGTAGCAAAACTTAAATTTCCAAGCATTACCGTTATAAAATACAAGGTAGGGTCACCTAGCTTATTTTTAAAAATAGTGCTATATGCAAAAAATGCCACTGCAGAAAGCAGTAGCATTAACAAT
>DATMSZ010000310.1:0-15455 GCA_035565175.1 Pseudosphingobacterium sp. | reverse complement strand
CTGAATAACAATAACTTATAAATTACTTTACATTTTTTTAAAAAATAATTTGGTAGGAATGTAAAACTGCCTATATTTGCATCACCAAAACGGAAAACTGGTAATCATCATACGAAAGCCAGTAATATTAGCGAAAGTAGCTCAGTTGGTAGAGCGCAACCTTGCCAAGGTTGAGGTCGCGAGTTCGAACCTCGTCTTTCGCTCCGAATCCTTTCCTCAGAGAAAGGATTTTAGCTTTAAGTTTAAAGCTAAACAATGCTGAAGTGGTGGAACTGGTAGACACGCAGGACTTAAAATCCTGTTCGCCTTAAAGCGAGTGCGGGTTCGATTCCCGCCTTCAGTACATAGAGATTCTTTATATCGAATCCCAAAGGGCTACTTATAAAAGTAGCCCTTTGTTTTTTGACACACGAGCACAGCCATTTTTAATAGTAATTTATAGTCCTGCATAGTCAAAAAAGGTTGTTACAGTTAGCTAAATAACTATTATTTTATAAGAAAAAATCTAAAGTTTTAAGCGGATATGGATCTTCGAAAGCAGCATGGAAAATCCGATCATGGCAATCGCCCAAACTATAGAGCCACAAACGGCTAAAATCATACTGATATCCTGCTTATAAAAGAATAGCGGTATCCCCCATCCCCAACAAATAAAATAGATTATATCTGGAGCTAAGTATGTGGTAAGCGAATTTCTTCCCGCCGCTTGAAACATCCCTGCCCATTGTACTTTTCCTTTAATATCTACAATAAAATATAGCGAACCGTATAGCAGCATACTAATCCCGCTGCAAATCATCCCCCAGCTGGGTGTACCATAAATTTTAGAGACAATAAACCATTTATGTAAAAGTATGCCCATTAACAAGCAGCCTACTCCCAGAACAGTGATGGTTACCATTATTTTTTTACTACTCCATTCTTTTTGTGCCAGTATTAATCCTATTGTTAAACCTGCTAACACAATGGCAGGGATATTCCCGCTGATTATCACTCCAAATATGGGCTTCAAAAAGGCCATGGCCTCTAAAAGATTGAGTTGCGCAAGAATGTTGACTACCACAAATACGCCCCAGAAAATCATGGTTAACCATAATTTTGAGTTTACTACTAAACAAACTGTCGCAGCGACAAAATAACCCCACCCTATCAAACCTAATATGCCCCACCAACCTATCTCCATCCAAGAAATATGTTGCGAGTCTCCACTTCTGAATAAAACACTTAAAAGGAGGACTCCAGCTATTCCGATACCTCTAATGATTAGAAATGGCGTTTTCAATGACGATTTATCGGGGTACGTATTCCATATCAAGAAAATAGAAATATACAAGAGTATTGCCCAAACATATTGGTTTATTCCACTTAGGTCAGCATTCAGTCGACCGATATTGAGTATTAAAACGCCGATAAGCAGCAAACTCAGGGTACGCGCTACGATATGCCCAAAAATTTGAGTTTTCCGTTGACCTTTTTTCTCTCGCGATGCGATGGCATACGGAATGGACATTCCTACCATAAATAAAAATCCTGGAAACACCCAGTCGGCCAAACCCATTCCGTCTACTTCTGCTTTTGTATGTACAAGCCACTTGGGCACCCCAGGTTCATATAAATCGTTCACAAAAAGCATTAGAAAAAGCGTTAATCCACGCATTATATCAATAGAAAGTATTCGAACTGGTTTGAGCATTATGTTTCGTGAATTTTAAATCATTAGTGGTTAAACAGGTTTTATCATCAATTGCTATCGCTTATCACGAGAAAATGAACGCTCCTATGCTACTTGCATTGCGTTGCCTTGTTTCAACTTGCGACGGCAATGGCCATCCCGTTTTTGACATATAATTGACTCATAAAAAAGATTACAATTACTAAAAGTAAAAAATATGTATCAATTACTCTTAAAAGACATTTATTTTTGTTAGAAAATACCTCAATTAAAAATTTATCTATAGATTCGTTCCTCTTTCAGTAAAATGAGAGATTATATGATGGATTTAGATTCTAAGGAAAAGTATATAGATATAAAAAAGGTTATTAGTAGCAAGAATAAAACCCTTGCCAAATGGATGCCTGGATTTATGATGCGCTACATAAAGAGAATCGCTCATGAAGATGATATTAACGAAATAATGAATGCGGCAGGCCATTTACATGGGCTAGATTTTGTTCGCGCAGGACTTGATCAATTGCATACCGAGGTTGTTGTTAGGGGAATTGAACATGTACCATCAACAGGCGGCTGTATATTAGCAGCAAACCATCCATTGGGCGGCCTCGATGGGATTGCTTTTTTAAAAGCCGTGGGTATGGTGAGAAGCGACATGAAGTTTCTTGTAAATGATGTGCTGTTAAATATTGAAAATTTCCATCCATTATTTCTTCCTGTAAACAAACACGGTAGCAATCCGAGAAAATTCATGAAACTCATTGATGAGGCATATGCCTCGGAAGAAGCAACTTTAGTTTTTCCTGCCGGGCTCGTATCTCGAAAGCTTCCCGGTGGTATCATTGCAGATTTGGAATGGAAAAAAAGCTTTATATCCAAGGCAATCAAATATAAAAGAGATGTAATTCCGGTTCATATAGGTGGTAGAAATTCTAATTTTTTTTACAACCTCTCTAAAATCAGAAACATACTCGGTATTCGTGCGAATGTTGAAATGTTTTATCTGGCGGATGAAATGTTCCGTCAACGAGGTAAAACTATTACAGTTACCTTTCATAAACCAATACCTTATACTACCTTTGACGAAAGCAAAACACAACAGCAATGGGCAGATTATGTAAGGGAGCGCGTTTATTCATCTTAACCGAATGATTTGCTTACAACAATAAAAAATTAAATCTTTATGATATTTTTTATTTTAACCAAACAAATCTTCTTTTAGTATGTTTCAAATTGCTATGTTTAGAAACAAGATACCGTTTATAAGATAACGGATCTTCAGTAAGATTTATAAAAAAAGAGAAAAGTACGATCAAATAGTATGACAGAATTGATACCAGCTGTTGACCCTCAACTCATTCAGGAAGAACTGACTCCGAGCAGGTTTATACGGCATACTAGTAAGAATGAAAATCATATATATCTAATTACTCACGAGGAAGCCCCGAATGTAATGTTAGAGATTGGACGTTTAAGGGAATTGACTTTTAGAGATGCAGGTGGAGGTACCGGAAAAGAGGTAGATATAGATGAGTTTGATACATCTGCCCATCCTTATAGCCAGTTAATCGTTTGGGATCCCGAGGCGCGCGAAATCATTGCTGGATATCGCTTACTTAAATGTGTTGATGCGGAACGAAACGCGCAGGGTGAAGTATTAACCGCAACCACGCACTTATTTAACATATCTAAAACATTTCAACAAGAGTATCTTCCATATACTTTAGAACTTGGCCGTTCTTTTGTACAGCCAAAATATCAGGGAACAAATGATTCTGCTCGAAAAGGCATTTATTCTTTAGATAATTTATGGGACGGCTTAGGAGCAATCGTAGCAATGAACCCTGACATAAAATATCTCTTCGGAAAGGTAACGATGTATCCTAGCTATAATATTGAAGCTAGAAATATGCTTCTTTCCTTTATGCATCATTATTTCCCGGATGATATTGGTTTAGCTGTTCCTATCGAACCACTTATTAGCAAGGAGGAATTAGCCCCTTATGATGCCATGTGGAAAGACTTGACGTACAAAGAAGGTTATCACACGCTTAACTGGTGGGTGCGGAATAAAGGAGAAAACATACCTCCTTTAATTAATTCTTACATGAATTTAAGTGCCACCATGAAAACCCTTGGAACAGCAGCAAATGATGAATTCGGAAAAGTCGAAGAAACGGGGATTTTACTAACACTAGACGATATCTACGAAGCAAAAAAGAATAGATATATTCAAACTTATGAAGCTTTTAAAGATTTCGATCGACCGCCAACGAAATAACAATGTATTCGATCAGAACAAATAACAATGGGATCTTTAGCATTTAATCTGGCTTATGATCTCATTGTTGTGTTAATGGTAAAGTCATTTAACAGAGTACAAAATATTAATTGATTATTTTTCTGTTAGGGGCTCAATTTTAAAATCATCAAAAATCACGCTGAAAGCTTTTTTTCCAGGTGCCGCGGCAACAGGCCCTACTTGAACCTTTCCTCCCGGTTTAAAGTACGCTAAGCGGAGCATTTTAAAATTCTTGTTATCAAATGAATATTCAATTTGCACATAATCACCTTTTCGTAATAAGGTTATCCAGATGCTTTTAGGACTATCATGTCTAGGCACTACAGACCAATCAGACACGTCTCGCGTGACAACAGCGCTTACATTTTGCACACCATCTACATACTCAATACCGGTTTTAATCCAGTTTTTTTCATCTGTCCGAATCATTAATCCAGCTTGATGAAATAACTCCGTATAGGCGCCAGAAACTTTAACACTTGCTTTAAAGTCGCCCTCCTGTTCGGCAAAATAAAAAGGACCGTTATCTCGTTTAAAGCCATAATGGGTTACCTGCCAAAAATCTGTATTTGGTTCGACTGTAACGGAGATACGGTTCCCTTCATTGGACCATACTTTAGGCTCATTAAACCATTTCATAGCAACTTGCGTTTGCGCTTTTATATTAAAAATCGTCCCAGTTAATAGAATTGCAAGTAAGTGTGTTTTTTTCATGAACTACATCATTTTGTTTTTACAAAGCAATGCATTTTTTTTACGAAAACAAATGGGTTTTTAAGATATGTTACCTTCCCAAGTATATTAATTTCTACCATTATTCGGCTATTTGCTTTCTTTTGGACGATTCCCTGATAATCAATTTATTCTTCAGTAAGATATTGACAGGCTGATCGACATTAGTCAATTTATTTATGAGTTTATCCAAAACCAATGAAATAGAATTACTGGCAATTTCATTAATAGGCTGAGATATAGCGGTAATAGAGGGGCTAAACAATCTAAACATATTGTTATCGTCAAAGACAATCACCCCTAAATCATCAGGAATAGTTAATTTTAAATTCCGAATAGCCTCTAAACCGTTTTCAGCAATATAATTTGTCGCAAAAAAGACGGCATCAATATATTTATGAGAGATTAAAAATTCCTCTATCTCTTTGATACTATGTAATTTATCATCATGGTATTTAATCCGTTTAATGGTGTATGGTGCACCTATTTCGGACATTGCTTGGAGATAGCCCCTCTCGCGCTCCAACATTTGAACTTGGTCTGACGACAAGGTAACAAAAGCGATGTTTTTAAAACCATTCGACACGAAATGCTTCATGGCCTCATATGCGCTATTAAAATTGTCGACCATCACATTATCTGTATATACACCTGGTAAAGTTCGATCAAAGAATACCACAGGAAATCCGTCTTTGATTAATTCTTTGATCTCATTTTCCATGGCAGGTGGTGGGGCAATAATGTAGCCATCCACCCTACTGTTTTTGTACACCTCCAGCATCTCCTTTGCTTTATCAGTATTATTTTCTGTACTGCTATAAACGATCTTATAACCCTTTTCATATGCTTTCTCTTCTATTTGGCGAGCGATAGCCGAAAAAAAGGAGTCTGAAATATCCTCTACCAACATGCCTATTATTCTAGTCTTACCACTTCGTAAACCTTGGGCATATTGATTGGGAATGTACCCTACCTGTTGAATATAGTCAAGCACACGTTTTTCGAGGTCTTGGCTAATTTGAATTTCACGTGCTTTACCATTCAATACAAAAGAGACTGTTGTCTTAGAAACACCTAATGCCTTTGCTATATCGCCGATAGTTATTTTCTTTTTTGCCATTGATGAGTTAAACAAAATGAAGAGGCTGTAATTTATTAAAACTTATAGACTTTATCAACCTATTTCTTCTGAATAAGGCTTTATAATGGCGCTTATTTCATTAGAAAACTCCGCTCTGCCGATTTAGCCGTTTGTACTTTTCCACCAACATTGGCTCCATATAGCCCCCTTTATGGGCATATTTGTTTTAGGTGGAACTTTGTAATAAGTAGTGGTTGCCTTTCATGTTTGTATGACAGAACTCTGGGGCTCATAAAAAAGCTTGTGGATGATCCTTTGCTTCTTCCGAAGTCATCGATGCAGTGAGTGCAGACCATTGTCAAACCAACGATTTTTACTGCAAATTCCAATACACAACGTAACGCTCCCGATGAATATCATATAATGGTCTTAGCATTATGCCTTCTTTATCTGTTTTAAAAATCAACTGTCCCCGGTTAACAACATGGATATCTTGCTCGAGCTGTTTTGGATGTAACTGTAAATGCCTTATAATATTAGTAGGCACCTGATAATCATAGGTATAATAATCATTGTAGAGCCTCGGATCTGAATAAGGTGCTTGTTTGCTAAAATTATCCGTTCCCATTTTTCCAGCCAAAACAATCGGACCATAGGTAATAGCTGCTATTTTTGGATTATCATTTGCTGGGGCAAGATTGAATGACATGGGGAAAGAAATATCAAGCTGATCGCCTTGTTTCCAGCTTCGTTTTAGGGTTATATAGCTCCCAGGCCTTGCCTTCACTCGGATTGCTTTTCCATTCAGCTTCAACTCCACTCCTCGCTGCGCCCAAGAAGGAAAGCGTATTTTTATGGCTTTCACATCTTTACTGGCAGACTCAATTAACAATTTTGTATTATTTTTTGCAGGAAATGCCGTTTCTTGCTTTAATTTAAAACCTTTCTCTTTCCAATGAAGTGCTGAGGGAATAAAAAGGTTCACGTAAATCGCTTCTTCATCATGGTAATATATTGCTTCTCCATATTTAGCTTGATTCTCAAAGCCGCTTCCTACACAACACCAAAAGGAGCTATCCGGTGTGCTGTAAACTTTATGAGCTCCTGGCAACATGGGTAAGAAATAGGCGATCATTCCTGTCTTAGGATCTTGTTGACCGAGAATGTGGTTGTATAAGGACTTTTCATAATAATCGGCATACTTAACATCGCCAGTATGCGTATACAAATGGCGTGTTAGTTTCAGCATGTTATAAACATTACATGACTCACCTGTATAACCGCTTAAATGTTCGGCAATATGATCGGGCTCAAAGAATTTTTCTTTGTCGCTATTACTTCCGGTAGCAAAAGAGTGATGATCAATCACCGTTTGCCAGAAAAAAGAAGCGACTGCATCTTCATCGCCCTCACCTGCTAATTCAAAGGCCCTTGTTAATCCTAATAATTTAGGGATGTAAGTATTTGCGTGTTTCTTATTTAAAATGTCTTGCTGCTTTTTTAGGGGATCGAGCATTTCGTTATGATAAAAAAATGCTGCCAGCCACTTGTATTCAGGATTTCCCGTAATTGCATAAAGATTATAGAATGATTCATTAATACCTCCAAATTCGTTCCGAAGCATGATGGTGCGTTGTTCTGGACTAACAGTTTGCAGTTTATTGTACGCCCACGTACCCATTTTAGAAGCTATATCCAAGGCTTGTAGATTATCGCAATAGAGATATTGATCTAATAGACCTGAAAAGATTTTATGTAATGTATACCAGGGTGCCCAAACCCTTTTGCCTGCTATGTTTCGATTAATAAGTTCTTGCGGAAAAGCACTTAGATAACCATCCTGATTCAATACACGCTGTACCTCTGCAAGACCGTTAACTAGGCTATCTCCCTTTTTTTTATATTTTTCGTTACCGGTAGAAGCATACATAAAGGATAAACCCGATAGCATATGCCCAATGGTATGCCCCCGCAACTCACAATCAAGTGATTCCCATCCTGCCAGCTTTTTGATCTCAAAATAGCCACCCTCATTTGCGTCGTAAATGCCTGCATTTGTTCGAAAACCATGTAATAGACGCTCAACACTCAGTGCATCCAACCACAACTGCTCACGTTCCATATTCTCCTTGAAACGACTATCTAATAAGCGAACATCAGCGAGGTCAAAGCTGTATACGGCAGGTTTTAGCTGATCCTTCATTTTAAACTTTCCAGCGTGCTGTCCTGGATAATGGGACTGTGCGCATAAAATGGGCGGAAATATTCCGACGCATAAAAATATCCATACTAACTTTCTCATAATGATTATATTAAAATAAGTTTATACATGATAAGTGATTTTATAGATTTCCCTTTTTATTTTGCGATTTATGCCTATTCTTACTATCAATGTCGGGTAAGATCTATCTATAGCTTTTCACACTTTCGATAATTTACGTATCTCGGAAATAACCGTTCATTTAGGGAAAGCTCACATTTTCCACAAAAGGTCCTATTATCAACGGTATCTCCGAAGCTTCTGAAACCTTTTTACCATTTATTTTTAGATTTTGAAAAGTAATATTGCCGATTTTCCTATCTGCGCTGTACCCTTTTATAATAGATGGATTTGCTTCCATTCCGTTATAAGAAATATTTTTAAACACGATATTCTCAATACTTCTCCCTGGTGCTTTACTATATTTTTCATTATAAACTATCCTTATATTAAAAAGCTGACCCTCTTGAAAATCGTCTACCCGCACATTCTCATAAGTAACATCTCGTATATAGTTATTATCGCTTGCATTAATAGACATACAACCTTGGTAATTGCGATCATCCTCATCATGTTCTAAAATATCGATATTAGTAAATGATACCTGCTCAATAGTGTCGCCGGGATGTCCCTCTTTTA
This sequence comes from Pseudosphingobacterium sp., assembly GCA_035565175.1. Classification (GTDB taxonomy): domain Bacteria; phylum Bacteroidota; class Bacteroidia; order Sphingobacteriales; family Sphingobacteriaceae; genus Olivibacter. Next base: position 6,769 of record DATMSZ010000310.1, on the reverse strand, counting down.
CGTATCCGTGTAACCCTATATTCGTTGTATGCGCAATATCTGACCATAGCGTGCTATTCTTTATTTGAATATGGTGTGCATTACCATAAAAGTCCCAGCGATGTGCATAAATAGCAATACAGTCATCCGAATTGCGCATAAATACCCCATCAATACTTACATCCGAACAACTCATTAAATCGACACCATCACTCCAGCCTTGACTACTAAAGGAGTTTAGGTTATTAATGGTTAAACCCTTCGTCGCTCCACCAAACACCGTATAATGTTTCGGATTGATTACAGTGATTCCATCTATTATTATATTTTCGGAGTTGGTTACCTCTACACCCCGCTCCGGTTGAAAAAGAATACCCCGGCCACAGATCTTTACGTTTCTCACATTCTTGCAAAGGAGTTTGCCATTAACAACGGCGCTACCGTGTATGTAAACAGTTTTATTACTTGGAATATTATAAAATTTTTGTGTTGGATCTTTTGGTTCATGGTAGCCGGGGCCGAAATAAATCACATTTGGATCATCTGGATCTATGGGATTGCTTTCTATAGCATTAGCAAATAAGTGAAGATTATGTAATTTATCTCCGTCTATTTCGATAGACAACTTAGTAGGTTTATTAAGTGAAAAATAAATCATATTATTTTTCAACTGATGAATGATATCCTGAGCACGAGGTCTAATAGCTACTTGATGGATCATCCCATTATTCTTCCGGATCATGATCTCCACGGTTCCTGTAAAATCAAAATATACCATGGAAGCACTTGACTTGGTGTCCATGTCTACCTCAACCTTATACTCATATAGGTCTTTCCATTCATGCCCAGGTTTACGCACTTTAACTGTAAAGTCGTCATTATGTTGGCTATATAACAGCTTACTAGGCACTTCATAGGTAAGTAAACTGTCTTTTACATTTGCATGTAGTGTCTGATTGACACTTAACACAATAAGCACTAATACTGCTAAACATAGATTATTCGTCATCCTTTATTTTGTTTTTTTAACCGGTTAATCCTTGTACATTCAACGTTCGGGTAAGCCTAGTTTATAATCTAGATTTCTCAGCTTCGTCCGAAATAAGGGCCTCCGGAGGTTAGGCAATATAATTGGTATTTAATCTAATCATTTACTATGTTTCTAACCATGTAAGGCAAAATTGGACTGGTATAAAAGGAGTTAAATTTTGTTTCCGGTATTGCATCTGCGAATAAGTTTACGATATGTGTTATCGACTCCATTAAGGTCTGATAGTTATCGATATGTGCGCCAGTTGGTTGATAGCTAGCGTAACCAGCCGTATGCGACATTAATTGAAGGAGTATAGCTTCCCCTTTACTATCTTTAAATTCGGGGAGCCACTTTTTTACAGGATCATTCCAAGAAAGTGTACCTTCTTCTACTACCGCAGCAATAGTTGCTGAAGCCAGCCATTTGCCTGCTGACGCAATATATTCAACGGTATGTTCGTGATAGTCACCATAATTTTTTTCAAGAAGTAAACGATCATGTTGAAAAAGGATAATTGCACATCCTCTATAATAACCACTATCCACCCAACTATTTAATTTATTATCCAGTGAGGTAAAGTCCTCCGCTTTTTGAGAAATGCAGGTATTGGTGGTTAACCCAACTAATATGCAAACAACTATCAGAAGCCCATTATTACTCATAAAAGAGTTTATTTAATACCTAGTTCTTTTTGTATTTGCTCTAGACTTCTCCCTTTAGTTTCAGGCATCACTTTCCATATAAACAAGAAGGAGATTAACATCATCACTCCATAAAAAATGAAAGAATAAAAGCCCCCACGTTCGCTTCCTTCTACAATGATTGGAAATAACCACGAGATAATCGCTGCCATAATCCAATGGGTAAAACTCCCTAATGAGCCACCCTGCGAGCGTACAGAATTTGGAAATATCTCTGAAATAAACACCCAAATGACAGCTCCTTGCGAAAAAGCAAAAAAGGCAATAAAGCCAATTAAATAGAAGATCACTGTTTGATTTGCCTGATGTGGATTACTGAATGAGATAGCTGTAAGAATCAAGAATACCACCATGCCGGCAGCTCCTATTAATAATAAACGTTTACGCCCAAATTTATCTATGACTGTCATTGCAATCGCAGTAAAAAGAAAATTGGCTAGACCAATGTATACAGATTGTTGAAAAGCGTCTGACTTATTGAAACCAGCCATTTCAAATATCCTTGGAGCATAATATAAAATCGCGTTGATACCGGAAAGCTGATTAAACATGGCTAGTAGGATTGCATAGAAAATGGGCTTATTATACTTTCCATTAAACAGACGTTCCTTCACACCACTTGCTGCTAACGCATGCTCTTCTTTAATTAGCGTTGCAGCACCGGGTTCTCCTAATCGCTCAAAGACCGCCTCTGCTTCCGCATCTTTTCCATTTAGCACCAACCAACGCGGACTTTCCGGAATAAACTGCAGTAATATAAAGAATGCAACGGCAGGAAGAGCCATTATACCAAGCATATAGCGCCAAGAGTCATCACCGCCTAACCCCGATAATAAATAATTAGTCAAATATGCAATAAGGATACCGCCGACGATATTAAGTTGAAACATACCCGCTAAACGTCCCCTACTTTTTGCAGGAGATATTTCTGCTATATACATCGGCCCCACAACAGAGGAGGCTCCTACAGCTATGCCACCTAAAAACCGGAATATCACAAAAAGAAGCCATTGTTGTGCAATGGCACAACCTACAGCTGATAGCAGATAAAACAAGGCAATTATTAATAAGACTTTCTTTCTGCCATAGCGTTGCGCAGGCCCTCCAATAATCAGTGAACCAAGAACCGTTCCTATTAAGCTGGCAGCTACCGTAAATCCCAGCCAAAAAGCATCAAGATTCCAGAAGTCTTGAATTGTTCGCTCCGCTCCCGATATAACGGCTGTTTCGAAGCCAAAAAGAAACCCTCCAAGGGCTGCGATGAGTGCGATACGTGTTGGATATGTTATCATAATTCAATCGTTAAACGGTTATTTTATGTTTGATTGGCCTATACCTTTAAATAAAAAAGCTGCTCCAATAATGGCTGATTGTTCTCCTTGCAAAGCAAGTTTAATTTTGGGTACAATTTTCTGATTGGCTAACATAGCGCTCAATTGTGGTAAAAACAATTGATGTGCCTTTGAAATATTACCACCAAACACCAAGGTATCTATCTTTTCGCTTACGATGTGGGGGGTTAAAAAATTGGTTAAACAGTAGGCATATTCTTCAAAAATGAGATCCGCTATTTTACTATTTCCGGCCATTCTCGTTAAGGTTTCAACACCATCTACCGTACTGGCACTTAATTCATTATATCTTTTTATGAACCAACGGGTTGTAAAAAAATCATCAGCAATGCTTGTTTTATAAGGTTCGCTTCCTAAATTAAGATCTTTTGTTTTCCCTTCATGGCTAAACGCTGCTCCCATACCTGTTCCCAAAGTTAATCCTAAAACACGTTCGCTTGTATCAACTAGTCCTGTAGCTACCTCTCCATGCAGAAAGGCTTCCGCATCGTTTCTAAATAAGACCTGGGTGGGTGAAATATTTAATACACTTGCTAATTCATCTTTAATGTTTGCACCATATAAGCTCTCATATTTATCAAGTCCTTGAATGTAAGCAATGCCTTTTTCATAATCAAAGGGGCCAGGCATGGCTAAGGCAAGTTTTGTAGGCCTAAGCGGAAGGGAGCAAAAAACTGCTTCCAACGCATTTAGCCATGTATTCAAAATTTCATCTTTAGGTCCCTTGCTGTTTACACGTATTCGAAAAGATTTCTCATGAACTACCTCGGCCGACGAAAGATTTACCGGAGCTATCGTAATGTGAGAGCCGCCAATATCTGCCGCTATGACAATATCTTCGTTTAACGAATTGGGGAATGTCTGCATCGTCTTCTTTTTATAATCTTAGTTTTTTATGTTCACTATTTTTGGGACGTAATACGGCCTCTAAATAATAATAATCGGCAGTACCCCATTACTTTGTTAACCTGGTTAGATTATTACTCACTTTCTTGGTTACCGTTTAAGGTAATCAACGGTTTATTACTGTATTAGTAATCAAAACTACTAAACCTAAACCGATTTAGGAAATATTTTTAAAAATAAATTTCAATGCAACATTTATTTGTGAGCAAAAACACCTAGCTTAATAACTAGATATCAACCAATTACAAAAGCAATTTGAAAATATTTATAGAAGGCAGGTAGATTGAGGCATTCATTATTTAGCGCTATTCGCCTTTTAAGCTACTCGGTCAGCTGTCTAATAATGAATAGATTAAAACCACGAATTTCAATGCAGTTAAGCCGCATTGAAATTCGTGGTTTTTTACTGTTAAAAATTAATGGATAAACCTAAATTAACCGAACGGCCTTTCCCTTTTGCATAGAAGCTAGGAATCATAAACCATTGTGATCGCGCAGGATAGTAATCTTCATTAAATAAGTTCTCAATTCCTAAACTTAAATTGGCATTCCCCGTCAATCGATAGGTACCACTTAAGTTGATTAAGTTATAGGCATTTACTTTACCTTCATTACCGTTATAAATACCTTTATCATTCTTCTCAAATCGGTCCCGTGAACCAAGTCCCATGTATTGCAGCCTTAACTCCAATAGATCTATGGGTCGGTACGTTACGGCACCAGTAAATTTAGGAGCGGCTATTCGACGACCATTTAAATATGCATCCTCTTTAAAGCTACCATCGTTATCTAAATCGCGTTTCCCTTCCGTATAACTATATGAAGCGGATAGTTCTAAATTATGGAAAGGATTATAATTTATTAGCGCTTCATATCCATAAATACGCTCTGGGCTTCTACTTACATTAAATAAACCAGTGGCATTATCAAAGACCACTTCTGTACCCAATTTAGAAGTACTAATAAATCCAGTAAGTTCTAAGCGAAACAGCCCGTATTTACTCACAAAACCTACTTCGTAATTATTGACCTTTACCGCTTCTGTATTAATTTTATTCACATGATCAACCTTAGCATCCCTCAAAGCCGAACCTATATCTGCTACTGAGAAACCCTGCGAAAAACTAGCATAGGGTATAAATAAAGCGAATTTGTTGAACCGAATTCCAGCATTAAACAGAGGGGTTGTATAGCTTAAGTTGTCGCCTTTTACGTCAAAACTTGGCGTTAGTGTATTGCCTTGGCTATCAGTAATACGAAGGGTTGTATAGTCATTCACCTTTATATTTACCCTTTCTACCCTTGCCCCTGCTTTAACAACCAGTGATTGCCATATTGTAAAGTCCGTTTGAGCAAACGGCGCCAAATTGAGCATATCCATTTCCGGCACCCAAGTTCGGCCATCAACCAATGGTTGGGAGGTAATATCATTTAGCAAATCTGCTCCATAAGTAATAGACCCTGTTATTTTTTTTGTATCAACCAACGGTGTGTTGAATAGCGCTCGTAGCCCTTTCTTTTTTGAATGCGTTAATGATTGCCCATCACCACCATCAAAACGCCCTAGTGACACATAAAAAATATCCTTTCTACTTTCATAATAAGCGTCTGCTATAAAAGACGTCCGACCAATTAAACTATCGGCAGTATAAGCAAAATGAATATTATGATTATATTTTGCCCCTGTTGGTTCTCCAGTAGGTTTACCTAGTACTCCTGTGGCCTTTTGGTCGGTTATAAAATCACCATTCACCAAGGTATAATTTGTATTTTGTAAACTGCTGTAAAGATTGTAAGTTAGCTGTATGCGCTGATTTGCGGCAGGTGCAAAACCAACTTTCGTGAAGGCATTATAGGTGTCTGTTTCTCCTAAACTGTAATTCGGGCTCAAAACATCTCCTTCTGCATCCTTAAACTCTCCAGTTTGCTCATACATCCCACTTGCCATATAATCCCATTTTCCTGATTGGCCATACAATTGCTGACTCACTCTTCCTCCTCCGCTATGTTTAGGATTTACTAATGAACCCGTTAGATTCACGGATGTTTGCCCGGCAATGGCTTTCTTCTCCATTGATTTTTTGGTAATATAGTTAATCAATCCACCTGCTGCCCCATTACCATATATGGCTGTGGCCCCTTTTATAACCTCAACTCTTTCAATAACAGCAGGGTCAATTGATCGGAGATCTACCTCTCCATTGCGTAAGGGTGTAGATTGTGGCACCCCATCTATCATGATCAGCACCGAACGACCACGAAGCGTTTGTCCGACATTGCTGCTCGTTTGTGCACTAGGTGCCAAGCCCGGTACTTCCTTGGCTAATATTTCAGTTAAGTCACTCGAAAGAGCTAGATTCCCTTCAATTGTTTTCTGAGTTACAACTGTAATGGAGGAAGGTATATTATCTAAGCTTTCGGGTCGGCGGCTAGATGATATTACAACTTCATCTAAGGTACGAAGGTCTTTTTCTAGAAGCCAATTAACTTCTTCTTTGTCTCCAATCGAAATTATTCTCTCCTGCTGTTTATATCCCGTTGCAGAAGTTTTCAGCGTAAAATCCCCTGAAGCGTGAACCTTCAATTTGTAATTTCCACTTAAATCCGTAACCGTCGTATTTTTTGTGTCTTTTATCGATATGGTGCAATTGGCCAGTGGTCCGCTCACATCGCTTACATTTCCAGAAATAATAATTTCCTGCGCATACACAACAGTAAAGCCTAACAAGCAGATTAGGGTAAAAATAGCCTTCATATATTTAGATCAATTTTAAATAAGCGCCAAATATACTATTTCA
>DATMSZ010000309.1:0-5173 GCA_035565175.1 Pseudosphingobacterium sp. | reverse complement strand
TTGCCTTCCCTTCAAATGATTTTGGTCGGCAAGAACAGCTAAGTGGAAAGGCGCTGGAAGAATATTGCACTGTAGACCAAAAGTTAAGTTTTACCGTTTATGATAGAATAAAAGTTAAGGGACCAAATGCACACCCACTTTATAAATTTCTTGGGGATAAATGGCTTAACGGAAAAACCAATAGTAAACCATTTTGGAACTTCCATAAATATCTAATCAATAGAGAAGGCTTGGTAGTTGATTATTTTTATAGCTTTACCAAACCACTAGCTGGTAGATTAGTAAGGAAAATAGAGGCATTATTATAGATCTCATCCAAAACAAATTGATAGAAAATAGCGAATTTTTTAAAACAAATTTTTGTGAAGTTAGACATATTAGTAATTACTGTTCACCCAGACGATGCTGAATTGGGATGTGCTGGAACGATTTTAAAACATGTAGCCTTAGGTAAGAAGGTTGGTGTTGTTGATCTTACAAGAGGTGAACTCGGAACTCGTGGGACAGCTGAAGGTAGGGCTGAAGAGGCCACAGAAGCGGCTACCATTTTAGGGTTGGCAATACGTGAAAATCTAGGATTGAGAGATGGTTTTTTTAAAAATGAAGAGTACGAGCAGCTTGAGGTTGTAAAGGCAATACGTAAATATAAGCCTGAAATCGTAATAGGTAATGCACTTTTTGACAGGCATCCAGATCACGGAAGGGCGGGAGATTTAATAAATGATGCTTGTTTTTTAGCAGGGCTCCGCAAAATCCCAACAGAGATAGACGGCATTGAACAGGAAATACATCGGCCGAGGCTCTTATTACAACTCATTCAAGACTATTATATCAAGCCCGACATTGTGGTAGACGTGAGCGATGTTTGGGAAAAGAAAATAGAAAGTATACGGGCGTTTAAGTCTCAGTTTTTTAACGAAGAATACAAGCAAGACGAACCTCAAACGTATATTTCTAACCCGGCATTTATAGATATTATCGAAGCACGGGCACGAGAGTACGGAAAATATATTGGAGCTAATTATGCCGAAGGTTTTACGAGTAAAAGGTTACTGGGTGTAAACAACCTATTTGATTTACGATAGATAATCTCTTAATTGTGTTTGATTTGTCTATTCGTTACTGAACTAATAAGTTACATCCTCGTATATCGCTCTGGTCGAATCTGCCTATTATGGTAAAGCTACCGTCGCTATTTATCATTCCTAGATCTTGCGTGGCAATGAATGAACATGAATGGATGTTGGCAAGATCTATTACGTTGATTCCACCACTGCGGTTAGTTGGAAGCATATCGAACGGATCATTTGTATCTCTCACTAGAATTTTCATCCAGGGTGGGCTAAAGAACACCCCTTTACCTTTTGAATAGGCTTGAGATAATAGTTCTGTCATGCCGTATTCCGAGTGAATGTTTTCAACGCCGAAACCACGGCATAATATTTCATGTAGTTCTTCTCTTACCATTTCCCTTCGTTTACCTTTCATTCCACCGGTTTCCATAACAATTAAGTCGGGAAATTGTATTGGATATGTCTCTACAAAATCAAGCAATGCATAAGTAACACCTATTAAGAGTGTAGGAATACCTTTCGAATGAAGTTCATTTAATCGCTGCCATAAGTCAAGATGATTGTGTAAGAAATAACCACTATAAACAGGGTTCGCTTGTTTAATAAGGTCATCAACCATGTAAATAAGAGAGGAACCATCCCGCTCAAGATAAGAGGGTAATAGAGCGACAATGGCTATATCTTTTATATCCCCATAAAATAAATTAAAAGCCTGTCGATAACTTTTTTCATAATAAGTTAGGTCACTAACATAATGCTTGCTTTGTTGCATGCCCGTGGTTCCGGAACTTGTAAAAACTATTTCACTTTCTAATCCATCTACTAATACCTTTTGCGTTTTAAAAAACTCTATGGGTAGAAATGGAATCTCATCAATTTTTTTTACGTGAGCTGGCTTACAGCCCAAAGAGGATAGATAATGATTGAAAACGTGGTTTTCAATGGCTTGTTTGCGAAATACATTAAGAGCTAGTTGTTCAAACTGATCGAATGAACGGACGCCGAAAATTTCTTCTTTGCTAATATTTGACATGGCTTTCAGCAACAAAGATAATTATTTCCTTAAAAAGCTTTTCGAATATATTGCCCAGCCAAACCACCAAGACCGGCAACTAACCCGCCGGGAACACCACTAATCACAATCATTAAAAACCAACTATTTGAAGGTAATCCAAAAAGAAGACCTATACGATTGCCTAATATATGATCATTCATCGAACTCTGATAAAAACTAAGCACTAGCCACATCACATAGATAGCGATGAAGCTAGTGATAAAGGAAGCCCAAGGGCCTTTATTAAAAAGATATGAAATAAGAAGCGTTATAGGTAGGATTATCCACCAAGGCAACAGCAATTGCGCAATAAATGTGGTGATAAATAAAGTAATAAACAATTTCATCTATTTGTTTCTATTATTTCTTGTATAAATTCCATAGTACTTGCGAACTCACATGCATAAACACTTGAAAAGCTAGCAGGAGGTGAATAACGATTATTTTAATCATTTCAGACTCATATCTTTTTTGACAAAATGAGTTTACTTTTTATTTGCGGACTTCTAGTGCTTTCTTCCGTCATAAATAATAGCTTTTTTAGCGTTCCATCTATCCAACTTTGTAATTGATTGTCATAAAACTTACTACCGGGATTACCTGATGCTCCACCGGGCAGTATACCGTATGCTGTTGGAGTGTCACCCAAGGCTACTACCATTCGCCAGGATGGACCGCTTTTCTGTTTAATGGCATTTATCGTTCTACCTGATCCATTAATAGTAAACTCTTTAGACCCTAAGCCATTCATGCCAGCTAAATGCGCCACATTTCTTTTATTAACGGTTCCCCATTCCCAGCTTTTTCCAAAAGATCCGTGCTTTTTCTTTAATTCTTCCAAGCTTAGCTGGAAAGCATTTCCAATTAACAAGATCTTTGAATTTTGCTTAGTTTTGACCTTGCTGTGAAGCCATGATATATCTGCATCGTCAAGGAGGACGCTGACGGTTCTATCCCGATTAGGGAACCTCATTTTTGCAGAGTCAATATTGAATTGTTTACTCCAGAGTTTCTTTTCAATTGTTTGGTACCAGCTGTCAAAAATAGTTGCAGCCTTCGAGGTATCTTCATAAGAGTTATTCCACTTTTTTACCACCTCCAAAAGTGCCTTTTCATCATTTTTTAGTAAACCATACTGTTCAGTAGCCGAGATCAGCGTATCTATCAAATCATCTGCCAGTACACTTCTACTGTCTAACTGCATTAATCTTAATGAATCCGTTGTTGCATGCTGTAATAAATTAAGTCTTTCATTTATTCTATGTCCTCGATCATAAGGTGCATATTCCCAATTTAAATAATAAGGATAAGACTCATCAACAGGCGACTGGTTTGCAGAACTTACAAAACCTCTTTCCGGATTCTTAATCGTAGGATTTTGTTCTGGGGGTATACGGCCCTGCCACTCATCTTTGGTAGTACTTCCATCTAAAATAAATTTACCTTGTTCATGCCATTTCAACGGAAAGTAACCGTTCGGTGTTATAGCGATATTATTTTGATTATCTGCATAAACGAAGTTTTGGGCTGGCGCCGTGAAGTATGTTAGTGCTTGCTTATAATCTTCATAAGTGCTCGCGCGGTTGAGCTCATAAAATGTTCGGAGATCATTAGAAGGAAGGTGTGCTACCCATTTGAGCGCAGCATCTTGAGGAATATTTTGTGTTAAATTGGAAGGCTCTAACATCCCTAAAGCACTGATAGGGCCATGGTGGGTATAATAGACGGTATCATAGACCGTCTTTCCAGCCCTTACTTTTATTTTTTCGATTTTCTTTTTAGTTTTAATCCATTCCCCTTTGTAACGATAAAAGTTTTTGTCGTTGTCTTTAAAGGTAATATGATACCAATCTAACACGTCAGAACCTACATTTGTTACCCCCCATGAAATATGTTGGTTGAAGCCAATAATTACACAAGGCGCGCCGGGGATTGAAACACCATAACTGTTGCTCTTATCATCCTTCAACTGTATTTGATACCATATACTTGGTAGCGTAAGACTAAGATGTGGATCGTTGGCTAACATCGGTTTGCCCGTTTCGCTTTTTTCAGATGAGATAGCCCAGTTATTACTGCCTAATCCTTCCTCCTTTTTACCAGTGAGAAGTGTGTTTTGGTCCAGCAGTGATACGTAGGCAGATGACTTTGCCTCAAATATTTCTTTCTTTTCTTCATGACTAGGGAAAGAGGGCAGGGGTAAAGGCTTAAAATTCCAAGTAGTGCCTTTTGGAATAATAGGGTCTTCTCTGGTCGGATAATTGGGGAATAGCTTATTTGTCAATTCAGGTCCGTAGGCACTGAGTATATTGGTCATATAAAGTTCATCTGATCCACCCGCTAAGGTTGCCGACATCAATTTGAGTAATAAGGCTGAGTTCAAAGGTGTCCACGGTTCAGGTGCGTAATCCAGAATCTTAAATTCCAGTGGATAATCGCCTGGAGACAGGCCGTTAATGTAGGCATTTACACCATCTGCATAAGCGGTCAAAATAAGCTTACTTTTTGGATCTTTAAAGCTTTCCTGTAACATTTTTTCTGCACCATAAACCATCCCCATTCTCCTTTGATATTGATCGAGTGGTATGGCTTTTGCACCTACAACCTCTGCCAGTCGGCCGCTGGCATAACGCGTCTGAAAATCCATCTGCCATAGACGATCTTTTGCAGTGACATAACCTTGCGCGAAATAAAGATCGTAAGCATCTTTTGCAAACACATGCGGTATATGCTGATCATCATACATGACTGTTACATCTTGATGTACTTTTTCTAACTTTAGCAAGGACTCGCTCGGAAAAGCATGTATTGCTTCAGCATTTTTCCAAAATCCATTAAAGGGGTTTAGGAATTTCCCAAGTGGTGGGATATCCCCAATTTTCATATTAAACAATACAGTAAGTATAATGCAAGCTAAAATGGATAAAAAAGCCTTTAATTTCATAGTCTGCAATGACGATAAACAAATGCAATAATAGGTTACGATATAAATATATAAAAAAAAGATGCTTAAAAAAAATAATCTAGGTTTGTCCAATTTAATAAG
>DATMSZ010000308.1:0-37115 GCA_035565175.1 Pseudosphingobacterium sp. | reverse complement strand
TCCCATCCAAGTGCTGGGTTTCCCAGCGAATTAATAGATAAACCCTGCGCTAAAGAGCCGCCAATCACGTAATTGGTAGGCGACATCATAGCGATGGAACGATAATCTCCAATATTATTATTACCCACTAAGCCGTAACTTGCTCTTAGTTTTAAAAATGAAATTTTCTCACTTTCTTTTAGAAAATTCTCATCGCTGGCTACCCATCCTACTGATACCGATGGAAAAGAACCCCATCTGCGGTCGCTTCCGAAACGGGAAGATCCGTCTCTTCGTATAGCCGCAGAAAGCAAGTATCTCCCTTTAAAGCTATAATTTAAGCGGCCGATAAGTGATTCGAGTGACCAAGCTGTTGTATTACTTCCTGCTCCTGTAACTGTTGCTCCGGCATTCAGCCATGGAATTTGGTCGTTAGGAAAATCCGTTTTATTAATCGCACTATTTTCCTGACGATACTTTTGTGTGGTGTAACCTGCCAATAAATCAAAATTGTGCTCTCCAATTACTTTATTATAGGTTAAAACGTTTTCATTTAGCCAAGAATAATACGTTTCTGTATTATATTGACCCGTTGCTCGTTGCGGTGGTGCCACGAATAAACCTCCGCCTGATGTGGAAGAAACATAAAGCTGCTGGGTCTGCGCGCCAAGGTCAAAATCTGCTCGCGTTTTAAATTTTAAGCCTTCGAGGATTTTGTATTCGCCATATACATTGCCCAAGATTCTTGTTCGCCGATAATTGTCTAATTTTTCTTTTAGTACCCGATACCAATTCGGGTTAGGAAACATGCCAAATGTATTTGTTGTGATGGGCAGTGAACCATCCGGATTGATTGCCGGGGAAATTGGACTGGTGATAAAAGCACCATCAATCACCTGTCTTTGTCCGTCTGTATTAGTAAGTGTATTATGATCCAACTGTAAAGTTGGAGCGATATTAAAACCTAAGGTTAGTTTGTCATTTGGCCTAAATTCATTATTTGCCCGGAAAGAATAACGTTGATAACCCGTATTTAATAGTACGCCCTGCTGGTTAAAGTACCCTGCTGTAACGGCAGAACTAAATTTCTCCGTGTTAGCAGTAAGCGATAGTGAATAATTTTGAATTGGAGCTCCATCTCTTAATAGGATGTCATACCAATCTGTACCTTCTCCGTATTGTTCTGGATTCTTGTAGTCATCAGGAATTTCCGCGAGCCCAGTTGCAGGATTTACCCAATTCTCGTACCTTATCTTATCCTCGTAATAGTTTTTTTGCCATTGCGCAAATTCGCGTGCGTTCATTACATCAGGCCTTCCTCTTTGCGGCACGTACTGAACGCCACCATAACTCGAGAAATTTACATTGAGCCCATCGCCTTTACCTTTCTTTGTGGTGACCAACACCACGCCATTAGCTGCCCGTGAACCGTACAACGAGGTAGCAGAGGCATCTTTTAATACAGAGAAACTTTCAATTTCATCGGGGTTAATATTACTGATATCGCCGGTAATTGGCTGTCCGTCTACCACGTATAATGGTGTATTGCCCGCATTCATAGAAGCAGACCCCCTGATCCGTACGGCCATTCCCTGCCCTGGTCTACCTGTTGTCTGACTAATCTGTACACCGGGTATTCTACCCTGCAACTTTTGAGAAAATTGACCAACGGGTACATCCTTTAATTCAGCTGCCTCAATTTGAGAAATAGCTCCCGTTACCTCTTTTCGCTGCTGTGTTCCATAACTAATTACCACTTCATCAAGCGTTTGTGCCAATTCGGTCAGTTGTACATTGATGGGGCCAGTTCGAACAACAACAGTGGTATCCCGATAGCCAATCAATTTAAAGTTTAATCTTGCTCCTTGCGTCGTTTCAAGCTGGTATTGACCCTTTGCATTTGTTTTAGTTCCTTGACGGGTGCCCTGTACTAAAACGGAAACACCTTCCAATGGTGCGAGCTTATCAGAGACGATTCCGCTAACAATAAGTTTTTGCTGTCCGTAACCGCTGATAACCTGAAACAGCATGCATAAAAAAAGAATTTCTTTACGCAGCCTTGGTTTAAAAGACTTTCTCATAAATAAAATTTTAGGTTAAAAAATGTGTTGGGTTATTTAGTGACCTCTGCTAATTGGTTTTAGTAAAGTAAAAGCAAATGTCCAAAAGTTGCAACCTGCACCATCCTGTGCAATAAAAAATCAGGCATTGCTTCCACCAAAAAAAGGTGATAGCAATGCCTGTACAGATTTTAAGAGAAATTAAATTAAATGGAAAACTTTTGCTTTCCTGCTTTTAGTGTTACTTTTTTATTATCCCAAATAAACTCGCCGTCAACATTGGCCGGTAGTGTCACCGTTGCTTCGATCCCTTTCTTACCTGCTCGTTTCAGGAAAACCTGGATTTCTCCCTGAGGGTGTGGAAGAACGGCTTTGATCTGCTTTAGCTTTCCCAATGCAGGTTCAATGCTTACTTTTGCAAAACCTGGTGCGCTCGGCATAACGCCACATATGGTGGCTAAAAAATCATAATTGGGACTAGCACTCCAAGCGTGGCAGTCGGATCTCGCAGGGTCAGGTTTCTCCGCAAAAGTTGTAAGGCCAGCTTTTAGCATATCTCGCCAAGGTGTTAAATGATCATAGTAAAGATCTGCCAATCCGGCCTTTTTCATGGCTTGCGTAAGATAAAAACGATAGTAAAATGTGGCAGGCCCTAAACTTGAATCGTTTAGCACGCGATTCATGGTATTTTTATGTTCGGGTGTAGGAATAGCCTCCGTAAGAACGCCCATAATACTAGCATGTTGACTAAAAGCACTTTTTTCCGGCGTGTTAGCCATCACTCCCTTCTGTGCGTCAAAACATTGTTGATAGGTATTGAAAGCAAGTTCCGCAGCCAGTTTTTTATAATGCTGAGCTTCTCCTATTTTCTGATAATACGCAAATATTTCCGCTGCTTGCTGCAGCGTATATACATACTGAAGTGTTATTATAGACGAGTTTCCATCGGTGGCCCCATCAGGTACACCATTCGGAAAAACATCCGTATAATCAACAAAATTCCACCATTTCATCGGTCCCAGCATTTTCTTCTCTTGGTCAATCTGCTTTTCGTACCAATCCAATACACCCGTCATACCCACTAGAAACTGTTCAATGAAAGCATCGTCTTTTCGAAGCATCCAGTAATCATGTATCATCGAAATCCACCACAAAGAGAAAGGAGGAATTACCTGTAATCGATTACTGGGATACCTGCCTTGCGTAAGGCCTTCGGGGACTCTCGAATGATAAAAATCCAGCAATGCTTTTCTTACTAAACGATCGTCTCCTGCAACATACAATGAAATCAATGCCTGAATCCTCGTATCCGCCTCGTATTGCAGCTGTTCATAATAAGGGCAATCATAGTAAGTTTCTCCAGCGCAAAGTCTAGCTGTACGCCAGCCAACCTTCCATATTTCCTCAAGTGAAGAATCATCACTGCTAAAATGTGCCTTCTCTTTAAAAGGATAACCCGTATACATTCCGTAGAGATCCTCCATCTCCACAGGTTCTGCGCCCGTCGTTACATCCACTTGTAAATAACGATAGGTTCTAAGCCAAAGTGGTCGGAATAAACGGTGACTGCCCCCGTCTGGTTTAAAAATATCGTAATTGCCAATCAGTTCTTTCCCCTCTACTACATTACGGTTTCCCTTTTGACCACTATTATCAAAGAGTGTTTCTGCATATGATAATTTGATGGAAGCGCCATTCCCTTTACTTACCAGGAGCTGTGGATAAGCAACGGTATTATAACTTTGGTCGAGTAGTATCGAGACCTTGGTATTCGCTGGAATCGTTAAGATTTCTTTTCCATTTAAAAATGCCTGGGATACGTGTACACCCTCCGTTCGACGTACTTCTTTTAATCGTTGTAAGCTTTCTTCCATCTGTGGGATATTTCGAGGTACTAATGTCCATAAATTATCCGTGCCATATCCAAAGGAGGCGGGGTTTGTTATTACTGTAGCATGTTTCCAACTGCCATCATCAAAATCACCGGTTTCCCAATTCCAAGGATAAAGTGCACCGTTAACTTCGTCGCCAGGACCAATCACCATATACGCTTTCAATCGTGCACCATTGTCCGTCGAGCAGGGTTTATATGACTTATCGGCCAATACTTTCCAAGAATTGTTCGTGTTGACTAGCTGTTCGTTTTCTGAATTTCCCTGTAACAAAAAGCCTGTTTGATTAGCTATCTGTGCAACTGGAGCATATGTTCCCATATTCCATACAAGCGCGGCAATCACATTTTTTCCCGAAACCAAAAACGGTGCGACATCAATCGTTTCAAAATACCAATTATATAAATCCCCGCGGGCAGGGCCACTACTTACCGCTTTTCCATTCACAAAAAGTCGGTAGCGATTATCGGCCGTAACATTTATAATAAACTTTTCTGGTATGGCTGGTAGATCAAACGTCTTTCTGAAATGATAAACCCCATAATCACGCGGTGCAATGTCTGGGCAGGAGATCCAACTGGCCGTCCAATGATTTTGCAACAGCTTTGCGTCAGTCAATTCCTGTTGTCTAGCATACATTTCGCCCCCGTTTAGGCTTAAAAAGGAAAATAGTAATAGATAAAATCGGTTCATAATCTAAATGGTTGTTAAATATCACGTGTAACGTAACAGTTTCACATGGAACGCGCCATTTGGCAATTTACGATTTTAACTTATTTTATTTGGATCGGCATCCTGCTGTATCCTGTATCTTTTGCCTACCTACTACACCCTTTATATATTACCTAGGAAGAGCTTAGTTATACGGAATAAGAGCGGCCTCTCCTGCCAATCCAGATGGGGAAATTTTCCAATTTGCTGCATCAAATGGTTCGTAATTTATATTCACAAAATTAATCTCATGATATGCCCGCCAGACTAAACCCTTTCTATCCATATCTCTTATACGATTTGCCATCAGATTTGCCACCTCAATTTCTATTACATTATTACCTTTTTTCAATAGATCTTTTACTCTAAGCCTGTAAGGAATACTCCAAATGATACCTGCTTCCTGTCCATTGATCCTCACTTTAGCACTTTCATAAACTCGATCTAACTGCAACAAGACCTCCTTTGCTTTTATTTCCGGCAGATTAAATAACAACTTATAAATAGCTGAACCGGCAAAAGACCGTGTTGCACTATCAGTAAAGGTTGTCCAAGGTTGTAGTGTAGAAATGGTATTAGTTTTAGGTAACTGCGGTCCACCCTCTTTAAAAGATACTTCCCAAGTTCCGCGAAGGGGAATATTTTTAGATGGATGATCTAAATACGTCCATAAGGATCTCTTGGTCTCTTGTTGTTGAGCTGCTTTAATAATCCACGACTCTCCTGGGTTCAACTGTATTCTAACATATTGTTTTTCATTCTCCCGTTTACTTTCTGCGATACCAACTTCTCTCGACAAGGGGTCCATGATATAATAATCACGTGCGGTATTTAGAAGTTGAATAAATTTATCAACTGTTTTTGCAGTATGATTTACGATGTAATAATAGCTATCGGCTCCACTCTTTCTTCTAATAAATTTCAAGCCTTCGTCTACCAAAGGTTCACCCAAACAATTTTCCGCCCGTAAGCTCTCCAAGAAATTATCCTGAATAATGATCTTACCTCTTTTTATCGACTTATTTGCGGCTATCTCCTTTACCTCCGATAATAGGCGACTAAATTCTTTTCTCCTACTTTCCAGTTCATGAAGTCCGGGAACATCTGTTGGGAGCGATTGAAAAACAACTGTACCACCTTCTTGAACTAGGCGGACAAGTTCCTTTAACGTTGCTACAGGCATCTTCTCCGTCTTAGGCACCAGCAAA
Source organism: Pseudosphingobacterium sp. (assembly GCA_035565175.1). GTDB lineage: Bacteria > Bacteroidota > Bacteroidia > Sphingobacteriales > Sphingobacteriaceae > Olivibacter. The sequence continues at coordinate 31,265 of DATMSZ010000308.1, read as the reverse complement.
ACTTTGTATGAAAGCACATGATCACCTGTTTTCCATTTCCCTCCGTCGTAACGAATGTTATGTAAGAGATGGTCGGATATAAAATCGAAGGAGTAACCCTCCTTTTCCAGTTTAACTGCATTTTTATAAAACGGTGTAGGGTGCAACCACTTATCAATATCGTGCACTTTTAAAGGCATATCTCTTCCATCAGGGTTATTCCAAGCATCGTATACCGGCCAATAAATCAACAACTCATTGTCGGCGTTTCCATTTTGTAAAATCGATTGAACATTTGTTATATACGTATTCAATCCCGACAAGTGCGGCCATAAACTGTTAGCAGGCACAAAGTTTACTGAGGCATAAAACAACCATCCGGGCCACTTAACGTCCTGGGGAGAATAAGTAGTGCCATGATAAAACACATGGTTTATGCCCGCTAAAAAAGCCTGTTCGACCTCTGGCTTACACTGTGCCCAAGAGGTTTTAAAATGCTCCGTCAACCAGGTAAAGGTTTCACTCGACACTAAATTTTTACCACTTACATGTGCGGCTGAGGAAGCGAACTTTAACATTATTGGATCAGGATCTACATTCCGTATATCGGCACTATCTCTACGTAATCCGGGGATAGGGAAATAACTCGAACCAAACGTCTCTGCTTCCGGAATATCAACTGCCGCATACAGATCTAGTAAATTTCCAGGCGAACCATGTGCTTGATTTTTAGTAATGCCATGATGTCTATGCGCCCATGCCGTCCACGGTTTCGTGAAATTTTCCAAAAGCATGTCAGCAAGTGTTTCCCGATAGTCAGATTTAATTCTGGCAACATGGTCGCTACTATCATTACTTAGAAATTCGCGTATATATAAACGCAGGTCATATCCTCTATTTTGCTTAAAAACATCAAATAGCGAGGGGGTCCAGTCGGCGCCATATACTTCGTAACTATCATTATAAAATGCGCGCACACCTAGGGTCTGTAGACCAAAAGCTTGATCATAGGGTGTAAGATATTGATTAAGAGCCGAAGCAGAAAAATGGTCTAATGTAAAGCCATCCCCTCCTGGTGCTGCTCGTTTAACCTTTTGTTTCGTTTTACCTAAAAAGGTAGCGTAAAGATCCCAATTCCTATCTCCAGGCTCCCAATGTAGTTTTCCGTCATGATCTACTTTATCCGTTATTAACAGCGCTTTACCATCTTTTTCATAAGCTGTTAGTGAAAGCAAGGGGGCATCAGGTTGTTTTTCATCTGGCGATTTTATTTTTTCGATGACTGGTTTCCTTTTTCCAACTTGATAATGTTTAACGATTAATTTAGTGGCCGCATGTTCTTTATCCACCTGAGGCCCTCCAAAAGGCCATCCTGTGCCATTGGTTAGGTCTACCCCCATATTTAAACTATCTGCCTGTCTAACCGTATAACGCAATTTATCCATCCAAGAAGTAGAAAGGTGTTGAAGGTAATGATCTTCATAGCCCTTCGCACCATATATGGGTGCTATTTCTACTCCTCCAATTCCCGCTTGCTGGTACTTTTTGAGCAATATAGATAGATTTTTTTCATCTACGGCATTTCCCATCCACCACCATCGTGTCCACGGTTTCATTTCTTTATTTATTGTAGGCCAAAGGTCTGCCTGAGCATTGGCCTTTTGGGGGCTGAAGCTCATTAAATAGAACAGGCAAAAGCCTATGAGACGCAGATAATACATCATAACTTAATCTAAATGAAAGACCATCTTTAACGGTGTGCTAACGGGCGAATTATCAGCATTCGTTTCCATAATATCTGCCATATAGGCCCACCATTTCTTTATAATTGCATATTCACCCAAATCTTGCGAAGAGCTTTCTCCTTGTTGTTGTACAGCAAATAAGATGTTGGTTTCCTCATCTAAAAAGATTGTGTAATCTGCAACACCATGCTCCTTGAGTAATGCCTTTATCTCAGGCCACAAGGCATCGTGCCGTCTTTTATACTCTTCCTGAAAGCCAGGCATTAATTTCATTCTGAATGCTATCTTTCCCATAACTATTTACTGAAATAACAAAATCTATCTAGTCAAAATTTAACGTATTAACAATTCAGCTATTTCCCAATTAACTTATACACTTCCGTTCCGGCCAATAAAAAACATCCCAAACCATAGTCTTCAAAATCGGGTTTACTGGTGTAAGTAACCGGTTGCCCGTCTTTCGGCTCTTTCCCTGTTCCTTGCAAATAACCTAGGAAGCCATTCTCATGCAATGATTCTTTACTCAATGCATTCCAAGCCTTCTGTACTACGGGCATATATATGTTTTTATCTATCAGTCCCTTATTTATTGCCCAAGCCATGCCATAGGTGAAGAGCGCAGTACCACTTGCTTCTTTTCCACCGAAATTTGTCGGATCATGAAGGCTCGCATTCCAGAAACCATCGTTCCTTTGCAACGGAGCTAAGGCTCCCAGCATGTCTTTCAAATCCTGCAAGTATTCCTGGTAATGAGGATCCGAGGAAGGTAACTCGTCAAGTACCCTCACCAAAGCTGCCACTACCCAGCCATTACCGCGTGACCAATAACAGTCTTCCCCATTCGGTTCTTTATAGGGTGGAACGAAATCCTTATCACGCCACCATAATTTATCTTGCGGGTTATATAAGCCCTTACCTCCTTCTTGATTTTTTGTATGGCTGTAAAGGGCATACATTTTATCAAAATATTTCGGGTCGTTAGAAGTGACTCCCAATTTAACAAATATAGGCATGGCCATCTGTATAGCATCAATCCAGTTCCAGTCGTCTACCTTTTCGCTGTTCACCATTGCATCGATATTTTCCTTGATAGCTTTTAGTTGAACTGGATTTTTATCTAACCGATAAAGATCAATATACGTTTGTCCGCAGCATTGGTTATCGGCATTGCGTGTAAACAAGTCACGTGCCGGAGCCCATCGATGCTTTTCACCCCATTGCGTTGCATAGTCGTGATAGCGTTTATCTTTATCTATGGTATATAATGCCATTAAGCCTTCATAATATACCGCACGTGTCCAGATATTAGCTGGACGCTCTTTATTGGTAATAATTGTTTTACCTGCATCTGGCCATTTTTCCATAAAATAGTTATTGGCTAATCTTAATTGTTCGAGAAGCTGACCTTTCTTTGGCAATTTTTGACCGTAACCGGAAACCGTCATGATGGCAAAACAGCAAAATGCAACTATTTTAAAGAGCCCACTAGTAACTGATTTATTCATGGTTATTTATTATTTAAATATTTAGCTTATTTAAGGTATTGTTTTAGTTTATTATTTGGCAGCTTTTCTATCATTTTCGCAACAATTTCAGCATTCTTTCTTGCACCTTCCAAATTAGTATGGGTATGATCGCTTGGAAAAAAGGTATTCACCTGCTTTTCTCCTACTTGATCATAATAATCGGCCACAAGTCGATTGAGATCAATAAAGCCAACGTTCTCTTGCTTAGCTACCTTTTCTGCCCACTGGCCATAACTATCTACCGATCGGATCACTTTATTTTGTTTCCATTGGTTCCGAGGAATTGGAGAACATATAAAGACCTTTACTCCCTTCGCTTTTGCTTCTTTAACAAATTTTGACAGATACCAACCGTAGGTGTGCACGATCTCCTGTTGCTTGGTGATAGGATTATATATTTCTTTACTTTCATCGCCAACTCCCTTTAAGGTTCCTCTGGCACGGGCAGTATCGTCTAAGGGACTACTATCATTATGCCCAAACTGTATCATTAAAAAATCACCTTTCTTTAGTTTATTTAATACTTTCTCCCAAAGCCCCTTTGTGAGATAGGTACGGGTGCTGGTTCCTCCCAAGGCTTGGTTTTTCACCGCGATCCTTGTTGTATCAAAGTGGGCCGGCAAAATACTTCCCCAGCCCCATTGGCCATTACTGCCATCTCCTTTGCCATTTTTTACCGTCGAATCGCCAATAATATACAGAACCGGGTTAGTTTCTACCGATTTCATAGCGACTAACAATAGAAACAAAAAGACTCCTAGATACTTAATCTTTAATAAATTCATTTATGGTTAATTTTTCGTTTTGCTAAAAAATGAATGCTCAACGGGACTTTACAAGTAGCGTATAGATTACTATTATACGTCTTTCATACAATTATTGCAACCTGTAGTGTCCTGTTAATCACATTAAGGCATTAATTTAAATCCTTCTGCCTTTATCTTCCAAGACCCGTCTTTAGGAAAACCGGGCAAATCTCCCTGGCTTCCGTCCCAACCTCCTGCCATCATGGCTACTGCAGCCAGTACGCCGCCATTACCAGGCAAGTAAATTCTTAATCGTCCATCTTGATAATTATGCCCATTCTTAAGGTATGTGTTGGTTTGAATATTCATAAACAGAGCATCTAAAGCTTTATCCGGTAATCCTAAGCGCGCAGCATTCATGGCGGTCATAGGGAAATCCCAACCCCAGGTTTTTTCCCATGACCAGGTTTTCCAAACTGTGTCGAGCGTATTTTTCATAATTTCCTTATCCAGTTTAGGTGATTCAGGCACCATACCTAAGGCTCCCAATACCGCAGGATGATCGGTACGCCATTTTGGGTTGGTATAAGAATCTGTTGCGCTTTCCGTAGCCAGATAAACATTACCTTGAATCGGCAATGCGGCTAACTTATCTATGACTTGCGCCCATTTCTCATTCGGTTCTAGGCCTGCTCGTTTCCGCCATTCTTGCGCAATTCTTAATGCCCAATCCCAATAAGCTACCTCGTATGTTGGATTAAATGTTTCCGCAGCTTTAAATACTTCCTGCGCTGGGATCACCCCTTTACCGAGATTATAACAATCCTTTACTTTATCATAAGTTGGAAATGAAGCCATAAAATCTGCTGTAGCAAACACCAAGTCTTTGTATTTATCGATCACCGTCTTATCTTGCTTATCACGGTAGGCCAACTCTGCCAGATAGATAAAATGTGGTTGTTGCCATATTAAAAATGCTGCCACCGAGGAGGGGCTTTCATTGCCCTCATTATCCGACATCTTTTGCCACCGAACCCCTTCATAACCTTGGCGTTTAGCAATCTCTCTTGCCTTTTCTATTGTATTAGCATAGTATCCGAGACTCTTTTCCATAAGGTCTACACGGCCCCATAGCGCAAAATGCACTGCATGCCACCAATGCATTTCGGTGTGGGGTTTACCGTACCAGCTATTAAAAGTCAAACCTGTTTCTTGTGGGGGATAGTTACCTGCGCATTGTACTTTGGTTAGGTATTCAGACAAGACAACACGTCTTTCCAATTCCTTTGCTCTTTCGTCAGTGCTTCCAGCAAAATCTATTGCTGCTCCACTCATCCAGAAATTTTCCCACCCCTTTATGCTACTTTGTAAAGTTTCGCTGTACAGCGTTGATGTCTTTTCTTCACTCCTTTTTTGAGAAAAGTTAGCACTAAACTCCATTTCTTCCTTTTGCTTACTTGGTTTGAATACGAAATAATGCGCTTCTTTGCCATTCATTAGATTGCCTTCTGTGAAAGCTAGACCTGTATAATAGGTAGCTCCTTGCAATTGATGGCTAATGCCGGCAAAACGCGCACTTAACGCTTCGATTTTTGTTTGATGCTGCGCTGTATCTGACCAGTTTGTACCTTCATCGAGGAATTTAGCCGTTGGATAAGGATACCGTATATAAATATTTACTCGACCTTCTTTCACTAAAGGCGATTGTACCCTAACTGCGACCTGGTCTTGCTGTTGATGCGCAGCGGTAAAAACCTTTATTTCAGCCCCTTCTAATTTAAAAGAACTCTTAATCTCACCGGTCCACAAATCCAGTTCCTGATGGATTTCTGTTAAGTCGGACAACTGAGCAATACTACCGTCTTTCTTATAAAGTTCAAAACCAATATTCCCCAGTTGCAAACGATGGGCATTCTCTCTAAACCAGTCGGTTGCTTCTTTATTCCGTTGAGGAGCTTTCCATTGAATACTATATTTTGCATTTCTTCCCTCATTATTGAAATCATAACCTTGGAGGGTTTCTTCGAAGCGATAGTTGTTCTCATTCTTAAAGCTATCCCATCCCCACTCAGATTGTGTTCCTAATGCGACCCCGTTTTGATAGCTTAATGGAAAAGTTTGCAACCCTGTGATATCTACCGTAAAAGCAAATGCTCCATTACCCACCGTAAGTGAGCTTAGCGAGTCGGCCGACTCATTAATTACGTTATGTCGGGTGACGACCGCTTGCCGGTCAATCGTGCCGTTATGCTTCTCTTTTGATTGATTGTTACAGGCGGCAAAGCCCATAATTCCTAAAAGACAGATCAATAAATAAAGGTTTCTTTTTTGATATTTAATCATTTTGTTATTCGTTGTTTGTTATTCGTTATTCGTTGCTTGAACAGATGTTTCGACTCCGCTCAGCATGATGGCGCATCGGAACATTATTACCATTTCAATGTTAGCGAGCTCGCTGCTACTATTTAACATATTGACTATTCTACTCCTTAACGACTATCCCTACTCAACGTTCCAATGTGACACCCATCAAACCTACCACCACATCGTTGGCAAGGGTGCGTAATTCTAAAGATTTCAGTACCTTCTTAGGGTCTAAAGCGAGATAGAGCACTGTTGCCGCACCGCCATCAATCGCACGTTTTGTAAAGCCTTTTATTTCTTGATACTCCCCTTCACCGCCTCGTTTAATTTCTCCAGTTTTAAGATAAATCCGATAAGGCTTTACCCTTGGTAAACGAAAAGCAAAACCATCATCCTCATAATCCTGTTCTATCGGCCACCAATTATCTGGATTTTTTAATGGTAGTGCTGCTTTCGTCCCATCCTGATACGTGATAGTTAGCACTGCATTTACCAATTGGCTTTGCATAGGGTTGGTTGTGCCGGCCATTAAAAAGTAAATATGTTTTGCCTTCCCGTGTAAGGCTATGCGTCCCGCTTTCGGATAATTTTCCCATTGGGAGGTGAAGAAAATATTAGCGACATCGCCTCCTGAGATCTTAAAGGGTAAGCCATTAGGAAGCTCAATCTTCCCTTGCCCTTCTGCCATTTTCCGCAAACCGCTATCATCTATCAACGGTTCGATCAGCGGATAACACCAATTACCGATGCCCTGCCATGGAAGCTGCAAGGTGGGAGCAGTAGGTCGTGGACTTAGATAACGTTGCTTAAAAATCTCGCTTACCTTTGCATTAAAATAGGGCTGCAAGTCTACCATTTCGCAATCATCTGCGGAAATAGATGAATTAACAATTTCCTGAGTCGTGCTGCTTATCTGTTCTGCAACAGGTGTTCCCTCCAGATTAATCGGCATCCACCAGTTACAATTATCTTGTGCTAAATGGACAAAAAAGGTGCCTTCTCGATTTGCCTTCTTAAGATTGAAAGTCGCCTTCTCCTTTGAATAGTTTGCTAACAAGCTTTGCGGATCATATACTTGATCAATTATTGCCCGCTGCAACGCAATTTTTAAAGGGACATTGCTTTGTTGCCGGGTTTCGTAGGTGGGCTTCTCTATCGCGTTACCTACCCATTCAATAATGATAAAATAACGGCCAGCCTCGGGTTGTTCAATCTGTAACATAGGTGTGCCCACAACCTCTTCTATTATTTTCCAGTTGGCAGGTTCGCCATTTACCAATATCTTCTTTATCCTGCTATGTGTTGCTTTCAATTGCAAACGCAGATGCATGGATGTTTTAAAGTGGGGTGTAATGCTATATTGCTCCGTCAATCCTTCCCGTTTAAAGGAGAAATGAACATTTGGCACATCCAAAGAGGCATGATTCCACTCTTCCGGAAACCCTGGCTTGACGGTTAATGTATCTGCCAAAGCATCTGGATAAATTCCGAATAAACCCTCTACTAAGGTACGAGCAGCCACGCCTATAGGATCTGCGAAATCCCTGTATAATTCTCCTCTTTGGGCATCATAAAAAGACAATTGTTGAAAATTGCCCGGACTTGCGCCCAAATACATGCTCTCTATCAGGTTACTTTTCCACAAGGTAAAGGCTTCTTCCGTCCTGCCGCCCTGCCAATAAGCTAATGCCGTTTGAAGATTTTCGGCTAAGGCCACATTATTGATTGACCAGGTATAGGGCTGCCAATTACTGGTAGACAATGTATAATAGTTTTTCTCGGGTAAATTCTTCGCTCGGATAGGGATATGCGGTATAACCCGATTTATATATTGCAAACTTTGGTACTGTTGAAATTTATTAGCTACGTGGGCATCCAATGCATGATAAATGGTCCATAATCCGGGCTGTTCGTGTAACAACTGCTCTCCTAATAAATCCTTATACTCTGCATACCACCCTTTCTCTGTGATCCAAAGTTTAGTATCTAATGCTTCTTTGATTCTCGCAGCCTCTTTTTCATAAGGTGTTGGATCCTCGCCCATTAATACTGCCAAACGGGCGGCCATACAATTGGCCCTATAATTATAGGCGGAGGTATGCGCAACACCTCCTCCACTGTATTGTAAAGCGTCACTTGCCCAAATAGCACAATAAGCGTCATATAGCCCGTCGCCATCTTGATCAAAGTTCCTTTTCTCCCATTGCAAGTGTCGCTTAATAGCCGGCCATGCTTCCTGAATGAATTGTTTATCACCAGTATATTGGAAATGATTAAACAGTTGATCAAAAAACACCAAATTCATGTCGTAATGATGGGGTTTTGTATTGTCATTTGGGTTGCGTGATATATACCCGCTGGAAAATACGGCAGTGCCCATTTCTTCGAGCTGTCTTGCTAAATGCCTGGAAGTATCGGGTACCACCGGTCCTTTTTCGGGTTCTAATACCTGTGAACGGATATAGCTGCTGAAGTGCTCTTTTGCACGATCATGCCATCCCAAAGGATCGGCCACGTAGGCCCCTCGCCAGGCATTAAGGCGCATACGCCAGGCAACTGCACCATGCAAAAAAGTAGGAGACTCCCAAATGGCATCAGCTGCAATAGCCAATGCTCCACCAAGCGTATTGATATAGGGGTCTGGCGTATTTACTTTTACCCGTTCCGCTAGTTGAACGCGCTTCACCTCTGCCAAGCGATAGGTTTCTTCTAGCGCTTTTGCGGATCTTACCGGATCCTTATCTTTCCTCCTTTGAACGGCAATGTATATTGTCTCCTGCTCTTTTAATTTATAACGCGCTCCAATTACCGGAAGTTTGCCTGCTTTCGTCTTCCACAATATAGCTGCGTCTGCCAACTGATGCGCATCTAACAGTTTCATTTCCGGATTGTTAGAAAACACACCTGCTATCTGTTCTTTTTGCTTCTTTTTGTTTAAATAGCTTAATGTAAAGCTGTTGTTTTCAATTGTAAAAGAATTATGTTGACAGTAACCGGGTAGTAAATAAAATCCAGATTCCGGGTCGGCACCAATATCGCCCGCTCGACTAAAGCTTTGTCCGCTTGCACCTCCATATACCGCTAGAAGTTCCGCAGAGGAAGGCAAGTTTTGTGTCGAAACACGCATAATTAAACCTTCCCCCTCAGCCTGCGCTATTATCTGAAGTTCAATGACCCCATCGCCAAGCAGCTTATCCTTTATTTTATAAAGCATGCTGCCAGGCCTGTAACGCGACTCAATACTATCTACTTCTATTAACCATTTGCTTTTATTCCCATTCAATAACGCAAAGCTTAAATTTCCACCCATCCCGGGCATATACAGGGCAAATTCGGGCAAATCTCCTGCTTCTACCCGAAAAGCAGTATTGGTTCCATATAAAGCACGATTAAATCGTCTTTTCCCTTTTACTAAAACAAAGTCTTCACCATCTGGCTTATAATGTTGCTCACGTGCCTTTCCATGCCATAAAGGCTTATTTTCATTTTGCTGTGCATAAGATAGATTGCTCGATAAGGCTAGACTTATCGTGGTCACTAAGAACAGAAAATGTGTTTTTTTTATCATAAAACTGTTATTTTCTTTTTTTCCTTGATGAAAAAAAGAAACAAAAAATCAAGGCTACATGATCTTCGCTAAAAAATTTGCCCTTCGCACATCTAAGTGGAGCCGTTCGTTTCACCTCACTTCTTCACTTAGCTTTTTATCCGCCGCTGACAAATTTTTCTTGCGCTCAGCTCATGAGGCCGTTCAGGCCTACCCGCTCTTCACTAGCGAAAGCTCATAGCTTCAATGTTTTATTCAATGCCCCTGCCATTACTTAGCTTCCCACTATCGAAAAACTTTAGAGGCCGATCTTTATTTATATGAACGTTAATTCCTTCGACCCTCCTTTAACTCACTCCCCTTCTTCACTTAGATTTTATTCACCGCTGACAAATTTTTCTTGGCGCTCAGCTTATGAGGCCGTTCAGGCCTGCACACTGGAACCCTAATTGACCGCTTTTAGCTTTACGCGAAACGAATAACCAATAACGAACAACTAATAACCAATAATCAACTCAACTCACAACTAATTAACTCCCTTCGGTGCCTCCATTACCTTTCCGTTGATCTTCACGTCCTCAAATACAAGGTTCTTCACATAGTCTACCTTAAAGGGCTCTTTTATCCCCTGGATATCGCAATTTACCATACGCAAATTTGTTACAGGAGATTCTTTGTAAGCGGCCACCATTAAGGCGTACTGGCCTCCCTTTTCTACTGTTAAATTTTCCACCCAAACATTACGAATGGTTGGTATATGATTTCCAGGCTTTTCATAAAACATATTACACTTAACGGCTGCTTCCCGAAACGTGCCCACACGCACGTCTTTCATAAATACATTTTCTATAATACCGCCACGACTTGAACTTGTCTTTATCCGCAATACACGATCTAGATTAGGGCTATCCATTTGACAGTTGATAGCATAAATGTTTTTTGCTCCCCCCGCTATTTCACTACCAATTACCACTCCACCATGCCCGTCTTTCATCACACAGTTTTCAATAATATGATTCTCAGCAGGTCTACCAATATTGCGTCCATCTTCGTCCCTGCCAGATTTAATAGCAATACAATCATCGCCAGTATCGAAATAGCAATCGCGTATCCATACATTTTTACAGGCTTCTGGATCGCAACCGTCATTATTTGGCCCGCTACTGATTATTTTAACCTTTTCAATCAAAACATTTTCACATAATACCGGATTAAGGTTCCACATAGGTGAATTCACCATTTTTACATCAGCAATCCATACATTTTTACACTTATAAGGTTGGATAAAATTAGGACGGAGATAATGACCGTCGCCAAATATCCGTTTTTTTGGATCAAGCTCTTGATGCATCATTTCATGTAGGGCATTACGTGCGGGTGTTTGTTTCCCTAAATCTTCATTCCAACCAAACTTCTTCGCGCCACACCACCACCACCAGTGATCATTATTTGCGTTACCATCTAATATGCCATTGCCTGTAATAGCAATATTCTCTTCGCCATAAGCATATATAAAAGACGCATAATTCATGCATTCCATGCCTTCCCAACGTGTAAATACAATCGGATAATCGGAACTATCTCTACTGAATAAAATGGTAGCACTATCGACCAAATGTAGATTCACATTGCTTTTTAAGTATATAGCACCCGTGAGAAATTTTCCGTACGGGACTACGACTCTTCCTCCACCACTTTTGTGGCAAGCTTCGATAGCCTTCTTAAAAGATTCTGTGTTCTTAGTTTTCCCGTCGCCTATGGCACCATAATCTGTTATCACAAAGTCTTTAGAAGGAAACTGAGGCACTTTTATTTGTTCTTTGAGCTGCCTCATTTCTTGCATGGGTTGATCTGCGGAAAGCCAAACTTTACCTTGGCCGAAACTAGCTGTCTGAAGCATAAAAGTTAAGATAAGGGTCGATACTAATGAAGCAATAGAACGGAGATTCATTTTGTTATAAATTAATGTTATTGTGAAGCTAGTGCATTTATGTAGACTTCGATATTTAAGTAACCAGGTTGCCCACTGCTTGGTAACAGCGCATCCGATTGATCATTCTTATTTAAGCCAAAATTTTCCTCCCATACATCGGGAATGCCATCACTATCTGTATCTTTTGGTGGGGTTACCGCAGGGTAATTACCCAATCCATCATTGGGTAATGACACATCCGATTCTGTGTAGATGTACCGTCCCTTCTCCCCTTTAGACCTTAGTTCAGCAATCATTAACTGATCCACTTCATCCCTTTGCGGTTGGATAGCTCCTGCTTGTTGGGACACATAATCAAACGCTTGTGCTGCCGTCATCGAAGGTTGACTGAGTGGATAAGAAAAAGCTTGACTCATGAAGTTAGAATCGGCCAAGCCGGGGTATCCCATTGAATCTACAGGCACCAGGTTTCCGTCTAGCAAACCATTTTTGTTCGCATCGAAATAATTACCTGCGGCGTATAAATAAAATGTACCGGTACCCCTTGAAAAAGGTGTTGTTTTGCTGGGTGTAAGCGGGCCGGAAACGAAATAGTTATTGATGACATTAACTTGCGATATGCCAGCCGAACCACCCATAATATAAGCATCGCCAGAGACAGTATGCCCCATTGGATTGTCTAAATTTCCCCAGTTATACACCACATTATTAACAAATTCATTGTAGCCTTTTACTTTTGGATTTCTTGTTTTATTGCTTGTGTAGAGGCTCTTTAGAATACTGATTTTTCCGTTGCTGGTTTGTATTAGTCCGCCGGCCGAATGGTTATGCCGATGAAGGCCTTGACCGATGATAGAATTCTGAATGGTAATACTGTCGGGTTCAAACCCCTTACTGTCCCAATTTATAGAAAAGACCTCATCCTGTCCCCAAGAAAACGATACATGATCGAAAATCATATTTTTACCATTTGCTACACCCGAGGCATCGTCATTACGGGAAGCACCACCATTTACGCCTAATCTTATTCTTAAATAACGTGTGATCGAATTATTTGCTCCTGTAAAGGTCGCCTTTCTTCCATAAAGCACCACACCTTTTCCGGGAGCTGTTTGACCAGCTATTGTTGTATTGGCGGCAACACTCAAGTTAGATTGTAAACGGATTATTCCGCTAACCGCAAACACAACAAATCGACCAGGCTGACTAACGGCATCGCGAAATGAGCCGGGGCCGCTATCATTTAAATTGTTAACTATATAAATCGAAGGATTTTCTGCTCCCCGCGCTCCCAGTGCATACTTTCCAAATCCCTCTGCTCCCGGAAAGGCTAGCAAACGTGCATCTTGCATAATCTCACCTTGCTGTACGGCCATTTTTTCACATGATGACAATGCGACAGCTAGCCCTAATAAGCCGACACTCTGCCTTAAGAGCTTGTTGGTGAATAGATTCTTTTTTGGGTTCATTTTCATTTGGTTTATAACGGTTATTTAATTAGTATTCACATTTAAAAATGAAAGCGCTGGCCGTTTGGTATTTGCCTCCTTGAGACGCACCGAATAGCCACGTTGGTCGCTCATTGTCTAGCAGCAACATGGGGCGCTCTAAGCGACCATAACGTTTCAGGTGCGCCGGAGCGGGAGGTTCTTGCACATAATGACTTAGTGCCTGATAAGCTATTTGCGGTTCTGACCAATGTAAGCCATCTTCCGATTCCATTATTAATCCCACATCGTGATTAAACACCCCCATATCTCGTGCAATCATTTTATACCGTCCACCCTCTATCCATACAAAAGCATCTTCAAATTGTCGATTAGCTCCCTTCGAAGAGAAATCAATCACCGGGTTATGATCATATTTCTCATAAGGTCCTTCCGGTTGATCAGCAAAGGCTAGTCCATATTTCCTATTTCCCCGTATAGCCCCCTTTGCGGTTTCGTAATCCTTCGTATTCCAAGATTTATAATAGAGCCAGCTTTTACCCTCTTTACCCTTTACCCAAGCAGGGTTGGTGGTGCAGTGATCATCCCAAGCACCCTCTTCTCCAGGTAACAAAATGGGGGTTTCACTGCGCTTCCATGGGCCGAAGATCGAATCGGCAACGGCAAGCCCAATTCGCTTCGTATTCGTCTTACCATTGGCATTGCCCATATAGAAAAGATAATATTTGTCGCCAATCTTTTTAATCAAAGGATTATGGCAAGTAGTGGCATCCCAATAACCTGCACCACGAGGCGCAAGTACGGTTTGCAGCACCTCAAAAGGTTGATCAGGGGCATCGGCTACTGCATGTGCAATTTCGGATCCCTTGATCCATCCGCTCATCCCTAAAGAGGCTTTCCATCGCGAGAAAAAAACATGGGTCTTCCCATCGGGTGTTATAATCGGACTATTGCACCACACGTAATACCCAGGGAGTTCTAGTGCTCTACCAATTGGCACCAGCTTTTTACAAAAAGCAGATTCACTGCGCAATACACTTCCGTCTTTAGACCAAAGAGAATTGCTTTTCAGTAGAAGAGCGCCAGCTAAAGAAAAAGATAAGGTATGAATAAAATCTTTCCTTGTGTAAGTCATTTCTTTGTACTTCTATTGATTTCAACTGCATAAATTCCTTCGAAACCTTCGAAATTGGCCCGAAAAATAATCCACTTGCCATCGGGTGAGTAATGTACATTAGGTTCAAGCTTATAATTATGATGTTTCATATTCACCAATTTTTCTGACTTGAGATGTCCATCTTCAGGTGTAAAGAGATAAATATATTTCCCGTCGGGGGCTTTAGCTACCGCCGAAGGTTCACCGCCATCACCTGCAAAAGTTCGACCATCATGGGCCGATGTAAAATGTACTGACCACTCATTCCGTTGAAGCTGAAACTTCGTCTCTTCTCCATTTTCTAAATTGGTACCTGCCACATAAAATGTTTCCCCCCTAGGCAGCTGCAAATCATACCATATATATTTACCATCCTTACTAAACCATTCATGTCCAGCAATTTCCATATCCATGGTTCTTTTATGAACTAATTTAGGCTTATCTCGCTTTTTGACATCAATTGTCCAAATCCGATCCACTTTATGCCAGGGCCCTTCATGGCAAAACATCAATAAAGAGGGATTAACTGATGAAAATTGCACATGATTTAACCAAGCACTGTCCGTAAAAACTTTTTGCAGTTGCCCTGTTTTGATATCGATGGTAAATAAGGTTCTCGGTAATCTCGCTTCGTAAATGCGGCTGAAATACTGGCTCTTCTCCGGATATCGTCTCGAAATTTCCTTCTCTTTCTCCGTTGAATAGGCTCCACCGAGTAAAGTAGCGTCGGCATTAATCGTTGTAATCGATGCTTTGAAATCTGCTGGAAACACGAAAACCAGTTCCTTTTTACCCGTTTTTACCGCTACACTAAACACACTGTCCTGACACTGATAATAAACTTTCCCGCTTTTTGGATGTACGATTTCACCTTGAATTTTTCCAGATTCTTGTGTTAACTGACGGACTTTCAAACTCTCTAGGTTCACTACATAAAGCTGCTTGTCTTTTACATTGAGGTTGTAAATTTCCTGCGCTTTGGTTTTTAGTTCTCCTGAATAATTTTCTTTCTGCCGCTCGTTACTTCCGTAAAAAACCATTTCATTTCCCACAAAAGGATTATTATGAAAATAGAAGCTTAAATTAATCCCTGGTCTTCTTACTAGACGGATAACCCGATGATGGGTTGTCTTGTCAATCCATTCATCAGGCATTTGCTGTCCGCCAGTTTCGAGCAGCGACTGTGCCTTTAAGGCTATCACTTGTGAAAGCAAAAGAATAATCAATAAAAGCTTTTTCATACTTTTGAGTTATAAGTAATAAGTTATACGTTTTAAGTATGCCTTACTGTTAATATCCTGCATTCTGCGTGTAGACACCCGGCTTAGCATCGATCTCAGCCTGTGGAATAGGATAAAGCGTGTAATTTAGCTGAAATGGATCGATACGTGACTGCGCATCTTCCTTGTCTATCCAAGTTGTCATCACCTGCTCCACTAAGCCACTTCTGATTAGATCATGCCATCTTGATCCTTCTGCAGCAAATTCTTTTCTGCGTTCTTCCATTAAAGCAGCCAAATCAACCTGGCTCGTTGGTGTTAACCCTGCTCTTGCGCGTACGCGATTTACAACCTGATCCACCTCTACTTGTGATCCTGACGCCCCATGCAGTGTGCATTCGGCTCTTAGCATAAGTATGTCTGTAAAACGCCAAACGATAAAGTTTATAGGCCAGTCTTCCCGATTGTTCGGAACACGTGTCAAGTCGATATATTTTTTAAAGAACGACCTCGTTTCAGCCACCCCGTTAAACACATATCCTGTTTGGATAGAGAAATTTTTCCTCACATCTCCTACTTCATAGGCATTTAGCAAATCATTGGAAACAGGTCGAATAGTAAGTCCCCCCTGGTTTGGATGTCCGTTTGCATTAAACCATGTATCTGGCGCTAATAGCCAGGAAAAAGTACCGCCTGCTACTGGATTTTGCCCTGTCAGGTATTGCACATCAAATACAACTTCTGCATTATTTTCATTATCATATGAAAATATGGATGCATACGCATTATTTCCATCCAAGAATTGATATTCGCCGGAGTTAATCACCTCATCGAGTAAAGAAGCGGCTGTTTGCCAATCGTTAGTGGCCAAACCAGTGCCATTGACCCCCAAATTAGGTCCCGAACGGGTCATATACACCAAGGCTAACAAGGAACGCGCCGCCGCATTCGTTGCACGCCCTCGATCCACCCCTGCATAAGCACTTTTCGCTGGTAAGAGTGGAATAGCTGTTTCCAGATCTGCAATGATAAAATCATAAATTGCCGGGATGTCACTTTGCTGAATACCGGCAGCCTCGCCCGCAGTAATGACACGATCTACTAATGGAACCCTCCCGAACCACCGCAGCAAATCAAAATAGAAAAAGGCCCGTAAGAAGCGTGCTTCTCCTTGCAACCTTCCACGCAAGGCCTCATTGGTCACGATACTTCCATTTTTTTCGAGCTGTTCAAGCAATACATTAGCACGATTAATGCCATTATAATTGGTAAGCCAAGCTTCCGCTATATAGGGATTAGCCGCCAAATTACGATGAAATCCATTGATACCTTCCCAATCACGCACACCCCCGTCAGATACAGCATACAAATTATCAGAACGTGTTTCCGACAGATTTAACTGTCTATCCGGATAACCGCGCAAAGCCGAATATATCGCGTTTGACCCCTGAATGAAATCGTTTGGAATAGCATAGAAAGTTTCCGTCGTAGGATCGGAAATAGGTTGCTGATCAAGCTCCTTTTCACAACTTGTGAGGATCCCGAGCGCCAAAAAAACTAAAAAAATCTTGTTCATCACCTGTATATTTTTATAAAATGATTGTCACTTATAGATAAGCCTAAGGCATATCACTAAAAAGTTACGTTAAGTCCAAAAATCAATGATTTCGGAATTGGAAGGCCACCATAGTCGCCCGCTTCCGGAAATTGTGTACTACCACTAAGATTGGTGTTGGTCGCTTCCGGATTGAATCCACCGTCATATTTATCATGGCCGAAGAAATTTTCAGCCGTTACGAAAATGCGTGCTCCCTTAAATGTAGTTTTAGGAATGATTCGTCCGAGATCATATCCCAAAGTGATATTGCGCACGCGGATATAATCGGAAGGATAAAACCAGTCTGTATTTTTAATACGACCAAAAGTACCCGTTGTTTTTCCTACCTCACCTGCTCCAGGGTCTTCTGGAGAACGCCAGCGGTCGCGCCAGCTTCCTAATACATTGTCGACAATGCCAGTACCGGTTCTGTTGATGGCTCTGCCAAACAACGAGTAGATACCACCTCCCCACTGTCCTTGCACCAAAACACTCAGGTCGAATCCTTTATAACGAAAGGTATTGGTGATGCCCCAGGTAAATTTTGGATTCGGCTGCCCTACAATCACACGGTCATTTTCATTAATGATTCCATCGCCATTCGCATCAAAATATTTAGGATCCCCCTCCGTTTGATTACCAAATAAAGCAGCTCCATTATCGATGTCGGCCTGCGTAAGGATCCCTTCTTGTCTTACCACATAAATGCTGTACATGGGATCGCCTACCCGAAGAATACTGTGGGAAATATCGAAAGAAGATGGAATCAGGATCTGTGATTGTCCATTAGGTAAGGAAATTAATTTATTGCTATTATGACTTAAATTGAAGGAAGTGCTCCACTGAAAGGCATCAGTCGTGCCGGTGATATTTTGGCTATTGATTTCCAGTTCCCAACCCCTATTACGTACGCTACCGGCATTGTCTAAAGACGATGCAAATCCTGTAATCTGAGATACCGGAACGTTCAGCAATAATCCCGTACTCTTACGATCGTAATAATCAACGGTTGCCGTAATCCGATTATTGAGAAAGCCAACATCAACTCCTATATCAAAGGTGTTTGACTTCTCCCATGTAAGATTCGGATTATAAATACCACTTGGTGCTAACCCCGTAACGAGTTGCCCCCCTAGTGAATAAGCATAGTTACCTAACAATGATAAGCTACTATAATCACCTATATTATAATTACCCGACTTACCCCAACTCGCCCGAAATTTTAAATCGCTCAAGGTTCCGCTGATTCCCTTCATAAAATCTTCTTGTGAAACGCGCCAACCTATGGACGCTGATGGAAACCAACCCCACTTTGTGTTTGCGCCGAACCGTGAAGAACCATCTCGCCGTGCAGACACACTTAACAGATATTTGTCTTGATATGCATATTGCAAACGTCCAAAATAAGAAAGTAATACATTTTTCGTCTCCGTTGTATTTCCGGTCACACCAAGGGCATAATTCAAGGTGGTAATGGTGCTGCTACCGTATCCGTTTTGCGAAGACATGGTAGCGTTATCCAATTTATCGGAATTATATGAAAAGCCTAAGAGAGCCGATATATTGTGATCACTCGCGATGATTTTATTATAACTTAAGGTATTTTCATTGACGAGGGTTTGCCTTCTAAAAGTACTATAGGTTCCCGAAGTTCTCTTTGTCAAATCCGACTGTCGATTTGGCAAACTACCTGTGATGGTAAAAGGGATATAACGTTTAAAAGTGTTATCTACGTGATCAACATTGAATGTTGTTTTAAAATTTAGTCCATCAATGATCTGATAATCCCCAAATAAAGAGCCCACCGTCCGAAAGCGTTTAGTAGCGGCCTGTGTCTGCTCCAATTTTCCAAGCGGGCTATTCGTAGAAGTACCCCAACGGTATTGGGGATTATCCCCCACATTAGGATATAAACCGGCACTAGCCTCTTGCACTGGTGTCATAGACACTAGTTGATGAAGGATATTATCTTTTCCCTCAACACCTGGATCATTATTAATAGAATAGGTAGGCGTTAAATTAATGCCGAACGTTAGTTTATCATTTGCTTTCACCTCCACATTGGCACGTGCCGAATAAGAGGTAAAATCTTGCTCCTTTACCATTCCTTGCTGGCCATTATAGTTACCAGACACATAATACTTTACTGCGTCGGTACCGCCACTGGCCGACAGCTGATAGTTTTGTACTAGGCCTTTTCGGAATGTTTCATCTTGCCAATCAATTATATTCAATCCCGGATAGCCTGCTTGGAACCAACGATCGTCATACATATAACGGGTATCAACCTGGTCGGCCGATATCCCTAGGATCGCTCTTCTTTCTTCAGTTGTTTGACCAGCCGTTCTGCCTGTACCCGAGGCTACCCATTGAGCGTTGATCATTTCGACAGCACGATCGATCCACTCGGGCCCGCTTAATACATCAAGCTTTTTGCTCCGCTCGTTATAGCCCACATAGGTATTTAAGTTAATGGAGGGTTTTCCGGATTTTCCTTTTTTGGTGGTAATGATAACTACACCATTTGCCGCCCGCGAACCATATATAGCAGCAGATGAGGCGTCCTTTAGCACCTGAATAGATTCTATGTCATTTGGATTAATGTTATCCAGTGGATTTCCGGAGGAGTATCCCCCATTAGCATTAGGTGTAGCGCCTGACAGGGGAAATCCATCCAACACGTAAAGCGGTTCGTTTCCGGCAGATATAGATCCAACTCCCCGTACCTGCACACTCATTCCTTGCCCGGGGTTTCCAGTCGTTTGTTTTACCCTAACACCGGCCATTTGGCCAACCAGCGCCTGATCAACACGCGGGAGTGGTCGTTCTGTTAACTTTTCGGTATTCATCGTCGTTACCGCTCCGGTAATATTACCTCGTTTCTGTTGACCATAACCTACTATCACCACTTCGTCCAAACCTTGGCTATCTTGATCTAAGGCGACGTTCATAACAGGACCGGTAACTGTTACTTCTTTCGATGTATGCCCTACAAAGGAAAAAATCAATGTTTCATTTTGAGTAGCTTGGATAGCAAAATTTCCGTTTGTATCTGTGCTCGTACCGCTCTTTTTCCCTTTTACAAGCACAGATACACCTGGCAAAGCCTGTCCATCTTGGGCACTCACTACTTTTCCCTTTACCGTTTCCTGCCCCCATAGGCTTATCGGGAAACTAAACAACATCAGGCACAAGAAAAACCAGCCAATCCCTCTCTGTGTTACAAGCGAGTGTACTTGCTGTCTCCGTGTCTGGTTTCTTTCTGATTCTTGGTTCATATTACACATGGTTAAAATAATTGTTTACGTAGGAAGTCGATAAAAACTTCTTCAGTAAGCCTGTTTGTTGTGTTATCTGCGTATCTTTTATGCGAGCTATTTATCCATTGGTTAGCATGGAGCCTATGTGATTTTCTTAGCTAGCTACAATATTAAAGAGCCCGAGAATCGCCTGCATCCTGTAGTGTCCTGTTACTAAAAAAGAGAAATCAACAAAAAGGGCCTTAACGCGTCAAAAAGACATTTTTTAACTTTAAATTAAACTACGCAATCGTTTCCGGAAATGCGTAACGAATGGGTTACAAAAGTCGTCTTCGCAGAAAGTAGAGAGCTTAAAGCATAAAGCCATTGCATGATTAGTGAATGGGATAATGAGCTAACGTGATAATGAGCCAATTTGATAATGGATTGGCACTGTTAATAGCAACCGGCTCGGTTGCCACATGAATATTCACTTGTTCGTCATTTTTTATTTAACTGACCCTTGGGGGTCTGGATTACCATCAATAGTAGTAGCATTTAGTGGCAAATTTTCTACTTTATTTTTTTCGAGCCCTAAACAAACCCGTTGCATGCCATAAAGAAGAATGGAAAAATGACCTTCACTGCAAATTTAAGGCCATTTTTAACTATAGATTAAACTACGAAATCGTTGAGTAGGGAGTAGAAAAGTCGTTGAGTAGGTGGGGAGTGATGAATGTTGAGTGCTGAACGATGAATTTTGGACATAGAATATAGGCAGCAGTATATCAGACAGTAAATGTAAGGCACGAATGGTAGGGTTCTGTCCTGACGCCTATCTTAAGCCGGTGTCTTGCTACCTGACAACAAATAACTAACAACGAATAACCAGATCCTCCTAATCCGTTAATATATTTACCTTTGGCATATCAAATTGTTTATTTTCTCCCTTTACTTTAGGTGTACCAAAGTAAAAAAAGACTTTTCTTTCGATAAGTTTTCCATCCAAGTGATTCAATTCGCTTTGTGGTCCAAGATCTTTCGTGTCCGTTGTCATATTTAAGGCGAGCTTTGTTCCTATGGGTGGTATCGCATCTAGAAAGGAGATGTCGCCTGTTGGAAGATCCGGATGAGGTTTTGCTCCGGTTAGTCCGTGAAAATCAAATAATCGAACATATAAATCATCCGTTGGGAAAGATAGATAGAATTTACCTTCTACGGTATTCATTTCCATCCAAGTTACATCGGCGTAATATCCTTTAAATTCCGGATAAAGCCAGTGGTAGCTGCCCGTCTGTGTATTATTATTACGCTTTTTCCAAACATTATAGGTGGTACCTTGTGGCCTATTTTTCCATACACGATAGGGCCCTTTGCCTAACCACTTCACACCCAAAACATAGTTTTCCGGGTAGGAAAAACTAACACCTGCAAAGTGTTGATCTCCGTCTAGTGCATAAGCATAATCCATTTCCAACCAGCCGGTTTTATCCATTTTCCATTTGATATATTTTAAGTCCCCCTCGTAGGTGGCTTCAACGATAGCCTGTTCACTCTCCATGCGATATTCAATGTGGCTAAGCTTAGCCTTGCCACTCACTAACACGGGGCCATCCTTGAACGAGAGCGCCTTACTGCTGGTATTTGCCAAGCCAGCCAACAACCCCGAATTTTTGTTGATATATACGGTGATGCCATTTGCTCTCATTTGAATTAGGCTATCCTGTTCCATCAGCTGTACTACAGTGTCGACAGGTTCATCGAAATGATGGATCGCTAACTGTGCATTGCTCTTAATTTTCCAAGTCCAACGATAAACCTCGTTCCCCTTAGGATCGAAGGCCGTTAGCGCTAGGGCTTCTTGATCTTTCCAGTTAGCAGGCAAGGCAATATGCAAGGTCGCCTTTTCAAGAGGAGCTATGGAAGGAAAAACTCCTTCTCCATTCGAAACAACCGTAAAGCCATCACCAATCTCCAGGGGCTTGTTAAAGGTTAGCAGTTCCCATTTAAAGGTACATTGATTTAGATTGGTAAAATGATAGCGGTTTTCTATCGTTAAATCTCCTTTGAAATTCGGCGGGAGCTTTAACATCTTAATTTTAATCGGTGTATAGATTTCGCGAATCGCATTAACGCTACCCTCCTGTTCTCGATGTGGCCCAACCAAACCATCTGGTGCATTCACCCCATTTACATCAATGATATTTTGCTCATCCGTACGCACAAGGCCTTCATCGACCAAAGACCAGAGAAAGCCTCCTGCTCCTCTTTTCGCGTTCCAATGCAACTCCCAAATGTCTTCTAGTCCCGCGGCCCCACCACCGTCGTCTTGTGCATGCAGAAATTCTGTAGGCATGTAAATATTGGTATCGGCCAATATTTTCTGGGTGCTGTAATAGTTTTCATAGTGATTACCATCAATTCCATTAAAAGCATTCCCTGGACGGTGATGCGCATGGATGACAGGTCTTTTCGAGATATCGTATTGTCCATATATTGTATCCAAATCGAAATTATGTCCACCTTCATTACCATTGCTCCAAAAAATGATCGATGGATGATTCGCATCACGTATAACCATTTCTTTTACCAATTTAGCACCCACAGGGGTAGCATAAGCTTTTTGCCAACCAGCCAATTCATCGAGCACATAAAGCCCTAAAGAATCGCATATATCCAAAAACGATTGGTCTGGCGGATAATGGGAGCAGCGGACGGCGTTCATATTCATGTGCTTGACGAGTTTCACATCATTTAGATCAATTCCCGCGTTTATTGATCTTCCCGTTTCGGGCCACCACACATGCCGATTTACCCCCTTCATCTTAATCTTAGTGCCGTTCAGGTAAATGCCGTCCTGCTTACGTATTTCAATAGTTCTAAAACCGAACTTTTGTAGCATTTCATATATCAACTTCCCATTTTTGTACAATTTCGCTTTTACCGTATAACGGTTGGGCGTTTCGGCAGTCCATAAGGAAGGATTTGCCACTTTTGTATTGAGCGATATAATGGAGTCCTTACCATTGACCTTGGCTTGCAGGCTGGCAACTGATTTATTTTGCAGATCAACAATTTCACCCTTCAGCGTTAATCCTTCTCCCACACCACCTATATGCGCCTGCATCTTGAAAGAACCATTCGCCTTCGCATCGATCGCTATATGATCGATAAAAGATTGGGGCACGATTTCTAGATAGACCGGCCGAAAAATTCCTCCAAGAATCCAATAGTCTGCAAGACGTTCGGCGTTGTTAACGGAAGGGTCTGCAGACATTTTGCTGACGGTTACTTCCAATTGATTATCTTTCCCGTAAACGATCTTATCACTTATATCATACTTAAAACGATAAAAGGCACCTTGATGTATCGGGCCGGCAGATTTGCCATTGACTTTTACCTCTGCATCGGTCATTACCCCTTCAAATACGATAAAGATCTTTTTATCTTTCCACTCATTATTTGCAGCGAACACATGTCTGTAAACACCTTTCTCATCATGAAAACGAAAATTTTTCCCATAAGTGACATAATCTCTCCCATAATTATAATTTCCATACCCCTGTTGTTCCCAATGTGCTGGAACCGCAATTTTGTCCCATTTACCACTTTTACGGCCACCTGAACACCAAAAGTCCCAAGTAACCGTATGTTCATTATCGACACCGGACAGGTACCGAATTTGTTTGCTAACATCTTGGGAAAAGGCCTGATGCAGGTTTAAGATTATTAAAAAAGCTAATAATAGTTGTTTATATATCATCGTTTGCATCTATTCAATTAATTTCCATCCGGTTTAGTAATATCTGCGCGTGGGCTCTCGGGCCAATGCCAATTGGCAACAGCGTCTGGTTTAGTAGGATTATAAATAAGTATATCATCTTTCACGTAAGTAACGAGCGTTGGAAGCGCTTCGCGTATACCTAACAACATGCATTGGGCAATTTGATAGGCTCCATACGTATTAAAATGTGTATTGTCTTCCAGCGCTTCCTGTTGCCCTGGATATGTATTTGCTGGATAATGCACAAAAGCCTTCTTCGACTCATCTGGTCCTAAAGCTTCATATAAGATTTTCGTCATTTTGTTCAAGTCAATCAGTGGCACATCCAATTCATTTGCCACCTTCCTTGCCGCTTCGGGAAAATCACCCAATGAGTTTGCAATCTTCCCTGTATGATCAAAGCTGCGCCGATTCGTAGAAGTCACGATAACGGGTATCCCGCCTTTCTCGCGTACGGCATTAACAAAAAACCGAAGTCGCTCGGAATAGGAACCATAAGCACCCGCTGTTGGCCCTTTTTCTTTTTGATCGTTATGCCCAAACTCAATAAATAAATAATCGTTCGGCTTTATCGTACTTAAAATTTTATCGAGTCGTCTTGAACTGAGAAAACTACCCAAAGATAAACCCGATTCAGCATGATTCGCCACTACCACATCTGGCTTAAAAAAGGCAGTTATCATTTGCCCCCAAGAAGCCCAAGGTTCATTATCTTGGTTTACAACTGTGGAATTTCCTGCCAGGTATAGCGTAGGAATAGGTTTTTCCATTTTTGTCACCGTTAATGTCTGTAAGCTGCAATGGTTACCATCAAATTCGATTGTTAGTTTATCGTCCCAATCAAGTTTACTGACCTCGCGCTCTTTTAATTTCACCTCTCCTCCACTAGCGATACGCTTATCTTTAATATTAACTAAAAAGGTTTTCGTTGTATTTTCGCCAGCCTTTAAGGGCATATTGAGGAATATCAATCGACGGGACTCCGCTTTTAACGTAAAAGATCCCGCTACCTGGCTGGTTGCTTTTACCTGAACGGTTATTTGATAATTACCTTCCGCCGCGTTGGTTGAGAAATAAAAAGCGCCATTAACATTTGGGGATGTATTGAAGTCATAACCATAGGGATGCTGCGCACTATAAAAAGTGTTTTGATCGATGTAAATATAGCTAGGTTCCTGCCTTTCGAAACTATATTTTTGTGATAATTCTTGGGCATAACAACTCGCTTGCATAAGAAAAGCCAGTCCAGTGAGCAATATGTATCTCATAATTTTTTATCTCAACAGGAATGTCCAAAAAGTCGTCATTCCGACCGGAATGAAATGAAGCGGAGAAATCTATTGTTTGTAACTAACTCATTAATAGACATCTCAATTTCGTTACACTACACTCGACATGACGATGGAGGACTTTTGGACAGCCTCATTGTATAAACAATAATTTAGAAGTGCACAAATCTGTTAAAAGTATACAAAGCAATTACCTTATTTTGTTATTAGCAACCCGTTCTGTCCTGTTATGTGTTGGAGAAATCGAAAAAAAAAGCTTGTCAAATTTGAATGCTATAAATTAGCATGTCTTTCCATTAATCTTGTTGTACTATTTTAACTTCACTTGGTGCATCGATTTGAGAGGAAATGCGGCCATTTTTATCTCTTGTATGTTTAATTTTTATGACGCCATAAGGTGTTGGAAAAGTCCCTTCTACCCACTGAAGATCTCCTAAGTGTGGTTCAATTTTAACGACTTTACAACCCGCTTCCAGAATCGTTACCCCAAGAATATGCTCGCTCATCCAAGCCGTTGGCCCGGAAGCCCAGCCATGACATAGGCTATGTCGAAACCCGGGATAACAATAGGCCCCGAAATCGCCATGTATATCTTTTTTCCCTGGTATAGGAAGTTCATCGATGCGACTGGCATTTTCCGTCCAATCTAAATTAAAATCTTCCCAGAAGGTGGTAGCCCCCATATCTAACATCCCGCCCCAATACTGCTTGATAATATCTAAAGCCTGTTGATATTCCCCGGCTTTCGCTTGGGCCTGCAACATGTAATAACCGTAAAAGGTTGAAAAGTCTTTAGCGCCGCCCAATGACACCACCTCATCGCAGGCCTTTTTAGGATCAATCAATCCTGCGATAGACATTAACGAAGCAGCCTGCTTCAACTGATGATGGTTTTTCACATATTTATTCATCCGTGCCACGCACGCTTCTGCTTTCTTCGTAGCCGCGGGCTGCTTTAAGATTTTGCCTAATTTGGCGGCATCTTGCATCGCCCAAACGATGAGGGCTCTATAACCTGCTTCTACCCCTTCTTTATTAGGAGTAGATGGCCAATCCAAAAAACGTTCTTTGGCCAACTGTTCTTTACCATCTGCATCAATTTTTCCATCTATCAAATCGATAAGTCCCAGTATATAGCTTTCGTGTTTCTTTAGAAAATCAAGATTGCCACTGTGCATATACCAGTCGTACTGAATAATCAGGTACCACAAAGAATAAGCGCTCATCCCGTTCATCCACTGCGGTAAAGGGTATTGTTGACAAGCTAAATCCAATGTCTTCGCAACTACTTCATTACTGCCGAACACGCTGGCGATGGTGGATAGTTCCGGATGCATATCACCGAGCCATATCAAACGATCGCGCTTAATACCATCCCATAAATATTCTTGCATGTTCAAGTGTACAGTATAGGCACCAGTAAGCCAGATTTTATTAAGACGTTCATCGCTACTTTTAAAGGAACCCAAATAAGGTATATCGCGATACCGCAAGATTGCCCTTGCTTCTTTGATGTGAATGGTTGTGTTCTTCTGCAACAGATCAATACGAACAAAACGGAATCCAGTATTACCTATCTCAATTAACCCATCTCTTGGGATTTCCATGGTAATGTCCCGCTTGGCATGGTCGTCTGTCGAATAACCTACACCCCATTCACCATTTCGGGTTTGACTATTACATTCGCCTACTGATTCACCAAAACGGATACGTACCAATGATGGCTCTCGCCTTGTGGATCCGCCCAATACGAGCTGCAGGCCACCGTGAATTTCTTTCCCGTAATCCAACAAGATAGATGCTGTTTCATTTTCGGTACTCACCATTTCACACATATTTTTCTTCCCCATCTCCGTCTGACTGTTCCCGCGCTTCAATAGTTCTTCTTCATGCGTTACCAGATTACCATCACCCGCATGCTTCCACATCACCCGTTGTGGTGATATGAATACGCGTGTTAGCTCATCTTTTTGAATTTTCCCTGCGTATGCTGATTCAAATACCGGTGGGATTTGCGCGGACAATACCTGAGGAATGCAGCTTAAAAAACATAACTTAATAAACAGTGATAATAACTTCATAAAGCGGAATATCGTATTTAGCAATTGGTTCAAATCGGTTTTGCTCTGTATGCTTGATTCAAAACAAACATACGCATATTATTTACCGGGTCGCAACCTGTGCTGTCCTGACCAAGGTGTTAATATTAAAAGAGCTTTTTAGTCCAGTTAGCCTATCAACTTGAAAAAAATCGAAGATAACAATTGAACAATACCGATTTCTCATTACTTTAGTAATCATAAACGTAACCTAGCTATAATGGCATTATTAAACTTAAACTATGACAATGCGACTTATTAATTTATTGACTTTTTTTCTCCTCGCAACCGTCCTTCGGGTAACGGCGCAACCCAGCGAGCAGTTTATTAAGGTGATCGTAGCGCCCAATCATGAGAACTGGGAATACAAACTGAAAGAGCCGGTGACGTTCACGATTACAGTTCTCCAAAATGGCAATCCATTGAAAAACATTCCAGTACGTTATGAACTAGGTCCAGAAAAGATGCCTGTACTTCAGAAAGATTCGCTGTTGTTGACGTCCGCTTCCTATACCGTTAAAAGTGAAGGCATGAAGCAGCCTGGCTTTCTTCGCTTAACTGCCTATGCTTATATAAATGGGAAACAATACAAAGGATTGGCCACCGCTGGCTTTAGTCCGGAAAAAATTGAACCAACAGCCCAGTTGCCTGATGATTTTACCTCTTTTTGGGACGGGGCAAAAGAAGAGTTATCTCGCATCCCCCTGGATGCACAGATGACGCTATTGCCAGATCGTTGTACAGAAAAAGTCAATGTATACCACATTAACATGCAAAACTATGGCAATTCAAGACTCTATGGCATCTTATGTGTACCCAAAGCAACGGGCAAATATCCCGCTATTTTAAGAGTTCCGGGCGCAGGTGTTAGACCTTATAATGGCGACATTGCAACCGCCGAGAAGGGATTTATAACCTTAGAAATTGGTATTCATGGCATACCAGTAAACATGGACCCTGAACTCTATGCCAGTCTTCGCTTGGGCGGATTGGGGAACTACTTTAATTATAATTTAGATAATCGGGATCGCTTTTACTATAAACGCGTATACTTAGGTTGCGTACGAGCGAACGATTTCATCACATCATTACCTCAGTTTGATGATGAACAGCTGGCAGTGATTGGCGGCAGTCAAGGCGGAGCACTTGCGATTGTAACCGCTTCGTTAGATGCTCGTGTCAAATTTTTAGCTTCCTATTACCCCGCACTTAGTGACTTAACAGGATACCTAAAAGGCCGGGCAGGTGGCTGGCCACATTACCTGGATCCAGCGAGCAGGGAAATTAACAATACGAAAGAAAAGCTACAAACAATGGGTTATTATGATGTGGTCAATTTTGCGAGACAACTTAAAGTACCTGGCATCTATTCATGGGGATTTAACGATGAAACCTGTCCGCCAACTTCTTTATATGCCGTGTATAATGTCATCCAGTCTCCAAAACAACTATATCTCGCCTTGGAGACCGGACATTGGACCTATAAAGAACAAAATGAGGCGGTAGGTGAATGGCTGGAAAAGAAGCTCGCAAATAAATTATAGACACGAAAGTTTAGCAGCTTTGCCTTTAAAAGGAAAGTCTAATCTATTGCCGTCTATTAAACAATAAGCAATAAATTAAACTTTCCTTTTTAGTTTGCTATTTTCCTATCATTTACAATGATATTTTTCAACTTTAGTTCTTTAATAAAATCAAATCTGATGTCACCTTCGTTTGGCGTTGAAATATCTAAGTTTTCTAATGTAAAATTGGAAAGTGTGTATTGTTTTGAAGACTTGATGTGGAGAAAGCGGTCACACGTTACCTTGCAATCACGCATGGTCAAATAGCTCACGGAAGATTTCGGTTCCGGTTGTCCTTTCAAATCAAAAAATTGCGTCCATGCGTCGACGGCAAGAAAATTGCGTGCAGTCCCGGTAATATCCTCTACCAATATGTTCTTATGTTTTTGCGGTGTGTCTGGACGCATTTTCAATCGAAGTACATATGAGGTGTTCTTTACCGTGCAACGCCTCATAATGACATTGTCGCTAAAAACCGATTCACTACCTAACGTTAGGGATGGACAGTTTTCGATCGTATTGTCTTCTATGATGATATTGCGATTAGCTCCATTATTTGGATCCTTGTCGGCCGTTGGCCCTTTCCCTCCCTTTAAGCAAATACCATCATCGTTCACCGATATGTAGCAGTTTTTTATGAGCACATTCTGACATACATCCAGGTCAATACCATCCGAACTAGGTGCGCGGACCTCGCTTCCATTATTTGAACCTGCAAGAATACGCACACCAAGAACTTTAAGGTTTTCGCATTTATAGTAATGTGAAGTCCAAAAGGGGGAATTAAGCAGATTTACGCCCGATATCTGTACGTTTTTACTGTTCGATACGTACAAAAGGCGCGGACGTTGTTCGTCCATATTTGTACATTTAGGATTCCATTCGCGGCGCAGCCAAAAAGCTTTCCAGTAGCGCAATCCATTACCATTAACCGTCCCTTTTCCTGAAATGGTAAAACCATCCAGGCCATCGGCATTGATAAAGGCTGCAAAATATTTCAGTGACTGTCCTTCAATACGAGTAGTAATCACCTTAAAATCAGAAATGTCATCGCTGCATTTGAGTGTTGCTCCTTCGCCTAGATATAAATGTGTTTTGGGTTTAAAAAAAAGTGATCCGCTAAGGAAAACGCCTTTCGGAATAACGATGACACCACCACCGCTTTCAGACGCTTTATCTATAATTGCCTGGATACGTTCTGTTTGCACTATTGTGCTATCGGCTTTTACATTGTGATCGGTAATAATATATTTTTTACCTAACGCATTGCTTACAACCATGCTGGTGTCTGAAAACCAAGCTGGAATGGGCGTTCCGTCAGGAAAATTCTGCGCGTATACATCATTTTTGAAAATAGGGAAATAGAAGAATATCACTAATACAAAAATGATCGAGTTTTTATATTTCATTTTTTCTGATTATTTAGAATGAGGTTATCGGTTATCTACCATTTGCATTTATTCAAAAGAAAGAGGTTCTTTTGTTAAAGGCAACCTGTACCGTCCTGCATATGGTATAAAAACATACATTATCCTACGTAAACAGGCTTCTAACTTATTTAGAACAAAGCTCTCGACAATAACAAAATCTACGCAATCGATTCCAGAGATTTAGCTTTAAAAAAAGTTTCTTTTAATACTAACAACTTGTACCAAATTGGGCTTAATTAAAAAAAGGTATCGCTTATTTAAAGCTTATCTTTCGAATAACCATGTCGATCATTCCTCAGATGACCTCGTTTTTGCAAAAAATTCAGGAAAGAACTGCACATCAAGAAGGATCCTTCTTGACGTTTCCGCATGACAGAACATGACAACAGGTAGCTTTAAAGGCAGAGAGAAGATAGATACAAATTAGCCTATTTAAAGGGGTTCACTTTAAACAGGCATTCCTAACCTATCGGCTATTTAACCATCTGCACCGCACTATCATTAATCTCAAATGGGTGTTGTTGCAACAAGCGGTAAATTTCAGCACCAGCTAATAGAACTGGTCCATATCCATGTGCTGCAAAATTGCTTATCGGTC
>DATMSZ010000307.1:0-15203 GCA_035565175.1 Pseudosphingobacterium sp. | reverse complement strand
TTGGAAGCTGGAAGCGGGTTGGGGCTTTATAATGTTAAAAATATACTTACCAAACTTGGGGGAAAAGTAGTTGTGAATTCTGTAGAAAATGTAGGATCAGAATTTATTGTCTCTATTCCGTCAAAATAATTTGTTTTAGATCTTTTTTTCTCAGGAAAGAATGATTATTTTGTTTGAAGACTAATTTTGTATATGTTCGAATAAATAGATGAAATATCCTTTTATTGTTATTGATGATAGTCCTATTGATTGTCTCATTGTGAAGAAAGTTATTGGGTTTAGTGGAAAGAGTTCTGACGTGAAAGTCTTTAATGACGCTTCGCAGGCTCTTAAGTATATAGAAGACACAGGAGAAGGAAATTTACCTCCTTTGTCTTTTATTACATTGGATATAATGATGCCAGTTATGAATGGATTTGAGTTTTTGGATAAATTCATTGAGCTTCCACAATCAATTAAAGACCGATATAAAATCGTGATCATATCTTTATCGAACAATGAGCATACAACCAAAAAGCTGATGAAGTACGACGTAATAGAGGCAATTGTGGAGAAGCCTATTACAATGGATAAATTTACCACCGTAATCGAGAAATACAGTTAGGGGCACAATGATATGGAATTGCATCTTTTATAATTTAAGATATGTCGTTGTACGATGAACTATTTTAGCATGGAACCCGAAAATACGATTTATCATAACTCATCAACAGTTTATCGTCCTGTCTTTTTCAGAAGAGTAAATGATAAAGAGGCGATGGATCGTCTCTTAGAAAATAATAAGGAAATTCATATAATTGACCAGATTGAAGCCCAACTAGCGGAATTGGTAAGGCTTGACCACCCTTCTCAAAAATTAACTGAAAATGAACAAAAAGATCTTATTGATGACTACTTGGGTTCTACCGTTTTGTATGACTATGGTGTTTGGGTTTACTATCCGTGGTTAAATCAGCTTATTCATATATTAGATGAAGAGGAGTTCGTCCGGATTCGAACGAGTCGGAATATTTATAAAATTACACCCGAAGAAATCGAAATTTTAAAAAATAAAAAAGTAGGTATTATCGGGTTATCAGTTGGTCAAAGTATTGCAGTAACAATGGCTATGGAACGGATATGTGGAGAGCTACGGTTAGCAGACTTTGATACTATCGAGCTCAGTAATATGAACAGGTTAAGGGTTGGTATCCAACACCTGGGTCTAAGTAAGGCGATTGTTGCGGCGAGGCAGATAGCAGAGTTAGATCCATTTATCAAAATAACTTGCTATACAGATGGAGTTAATGGCGAAAATATTGACCGCTTTTTCCTTGAAGAAGGAAAATTAGATATACTGGTGGAAGAATGCGATGGTATTGATATGAAGATAATAAGTCGTGTCAAAGCAAAACAACATCAAATAGCGGTTATTATGGATACAAATGATAAAGGCATGCTTGATATAGAACGCTTTGACCTTGATCCAGAAAGGCCGATATTTCATGGAAGGTTGAAAAGGGTAGACGGTTTCTCAGTTGTAAAACTAGAGCAGTTATTAAGTAAATTAACAATACAAGAAAAAGTAGAGTATTTAGTTGATATCATTGGATTTGAAAACGTATCGGAGGCGATGAAACTATCACTCCAACATATGAATAAAACTATTGTGGGTTGGCCGCAACTTGCTTCTGCCGTTACCCTGGGAGGAGCAATGGTAACCGATGTAACGAGAAAAATTTTTTTAGGAAAATTTGAATCTTCCGGCAGGTATTTTATTGACTTCGATGAATTAATTCAGCCATAAAAAATTAAGTGCTATGATCCATATCAGAACTTTTAGAGCACCAGACGATCCGGACGCATGCGAAAAGTTTATTGTTGGACATAGAAAATTACTGGAAATTTTTGGAATTAGCCAGATAACTTCAAATAGACAAGATTGGGTAGATGATCCTAATACTATTGTAATTCTTGTTGAAAATATAGAAACAAAAGTGGTATACGGGGGGGCGAGAGTTCAAATGGTTAGCGGTAAATACCCCCTGCCTATAGAAACAGCTATCGGTAAATACGATTCCAAAATATACGATCTGATAGAGGATGATCGAAGGAGGGGAGGGACCTGCGAAATCTGTGGACTCTGGAATTCAAGGGAAGTGGCTGGAATGGGTATTGGTAGTTATATCTTATCAAGAGTGGGTGTATCCATCACACAACAGTTACCTGTTGTTAGTCTATTTGTATTATGTGCACCTATTACCGTTAAAATGGGGATGAGACTGGGATGTACTGTCGAGAAAACCTTAGGCAATAACGGACTGTTTTACTATCCAAAGGATGACTTGGTTGCTACAGTTATGCGATTAAAAGATATTAATGACATATCGTTGGCGACGCCGCTGGAGCAGGAAAAAATCTTGTCACTGCGAAATCAGCCTTATCAGACAATACTTGAAAAAGGTCCCAAGGGGGAATATTTTGTTACGTATGACTTAGTAATTCCCAATTTTCCTTAGTATCCTAAATGGAATGATGTGTGAATTTCGTGGTTAAACGAATGATCAATTAGATGAACCTCCTTGTTGAGGTATAAGAAATTTAAAACAAATTATGAAGAATGAACAGGAAATTTACTATAGCTTTCTTTTTTAGTTTCATGATTTGCCTGTGGAGTAACGTCTTTGCCCAAAGCAGCACCACTTCCATTGAATTTAATGATGCTACTGCACCTCAACTCATTCGAAAGAACGTATACCTATACAAAGATGTTAATGGAAATACGTCCTTTCAGGATATTATCAATAAAAAATTTGATAAATATCAAGACGGACAAATAATAAATTTAGGAGTTACAGATGCAAAAGTTTGGCTGAGACTGCCGATCCTTAATAACACAAATGAGCGTGATTTCTACTTAATGCTGCAACAATCTTCTATTCATGAAGTCATTATGTATACTGTTTTGGGGGGGGATAAAGTCGCCATAGACAGCCTTGGCAAATACAAACCCTTTTATGAACGATTCGTTTATTCACCTGATTATATATTTCCTGTCAAAATAAAACAGGGTGAAAGAAAAGAGATCTTCTTAAGCATTTCATCTAATGATCAGCTTCAATTACCGATTTACTTCGGTACCGAAAAGGTTATTTTACAAAAGACATCTTCCAAAAATTTAATATTTGGCTTATATGCAGGAGCTGTACTGATTATGATGCTTTATAACTTTTTTATTAGCACATCTACACGTGATATTAGTTACGCTTTTTATATTCTCTATATCTTCTCAGTTGGGCTAACTCAAGCCATGTTTCAAGGCTATGCCTTCATGTATCTATGGCCAAACAGCCCCTGGCTGGCTAGTTACAGCTCTCTTATTGTTCCGTTCTTTTCGGGTGTAATGACCATTGGTTTCATAAAGACCTTTTTGCACACAAAACTGAACACGCCTACCTTAGATAAAGGTATTAACATGATCGTTGTACTCTATATGATCGGGTTAGTTTTTGGACTCTATAGAATACATTATGGCGTTATCCTTTTGCAGACGATGGCTTCTTTAGGTTCGCTTTATGTATTGTTTGTGGTAGAGAAAATTAGAAGAAAAGGATATAGACCGGCGATATTTTTCTTAATAGCTTTCTCCCTATTCTTTTTTACGGTTATTATCTTTGTTCTAAGGAACTTTAATATAATTCAATATAATTCAATAACAGCTTATATTCTAGAAATTGGATCAATATTGGAAATCTCTTTATTGTCTTTTGCGCTAGCAGATAGGATCAATTTTTATCGAAAAGAGAAAGAGGCTTCCCAGTTACAAGCATTAAAAATATCTCAAGAAAATGCCCGAATAATAAGAGAGCAAAATCTTTTATTAGAGACGGAGGTAGATAAACGTACTGCCGATCTTCAAAGAAGCAATGAAAGTTTGAATGAAGCAATGCATAATTTAAAGCAGGCTCAGGCACATTTAGTGGAATCAGAAAAGTTAGCTTCGTTAGGTATGCTTACTGCCGGGATAGCCCATGAAATTAATAACCCGATTAATTTCGTTACGGCAAATGTAAAACCACTAAAAAGAGATATCGAACAAATCATGGAAGCAGTAGACGCTTTCGAAAAGATAGGATTGTTAAAAATAGATGAACATGAAAAGATAGGCCAATTTAAACAATATAAAGAGGAGATAGACTTTGAATATCTAAAAGAAGAAATACAACTTTTGCTAAAAGGAATACAGGAAGGAGCACATCGCACAGCTGAAATTGTGAAAAGCTTACGCATTTTTTCAAGAGTAGATGAAGATGATTTAAAATTAGCTGATTTGAACTTGGGAATAGAATCAACCTTGGTAATATTAAACAGTATGTTTAAAGAACGTATCGTAATTGATAAAAATTATGGAACAATCCCCTATATCGAGTGTTTTCCCGGTAAGCTTAATCAAGTTTTTTTGAATTTGATAACTAATGCTATTCACGCCATTGATGAAAAGTTTAAGGGACAGGATGGGGGAAGAATAGGTATTAGGACTTATAAGAGCGGTGATTTAGTGTTTGTTTCTATAAAAGATAACGGTACAGGAATTAGAGAAGAGATTCAGAGTAAAATTTTTGATCCATTTTTTACCACCAAAGAGGTGGGCGAGGGCACGGGATTGGGACTGGCTATTGTAGCGCAAACTATAGCAAAGCATAAAGGTGAAATAGAATTGTTATCTGAAGCTGGTTCCGGATGTGAGTTTATAATAAAAATACCGGTTATTCAACGTGCCATAGTAAGCTTTGACGAAGAAATTGATTTATGATAGAAGTCTTTGCCTTAAGAGAAATTCTAGTTGTTCGTTTGTTATAGAGAGGTGCTTATTCTCTTCTTTGATTTTTTTCTTCTCCAAATAAACGGTGTAAGCCTTTTGGATGGTCGCCTCTAATTCTTCATCGTTCCAGGGCTTGGTAAGATAATGAAAAATTTTTCCTTTATTAATGGCATCAATCACAGCAGCCATATCCGAGTAACCCGTTAGTAAAATTCGGATTGGATCTGGATGACTATCAATGATCTTTTCCAAAAATTCAACACCTGTCATACGTGGCATCCGTTGATCTGTGATAATTATTTCAACTTCATTGTTTTTTAACAATTCTATAGCCTCAGGCCCACCAATAGCAGTATATATTCTATACTTTGTTCTAAAAGAGGCTTTGAAAGAAACCAGATTATGCTCTTCATCGTCTACAAATAGAATGCTTATTTTATGTTGCGTCATAACCTCTTAAAGTTAAACTTAAAAGTACTCACAAAATAGGTAATTTTTAGCAAACTTAGATAAATTGCGTTTTTTTCACAAGTGTCCATTTTTTATATTCAAGCTTCTACCATATTATAGCGAAGATATATGTAAGGGCTACCGACAATGATCTTGAGGTAGACCGTCCAATATCTGTCATGAGTGGGTTTGTTGAAAACCATATGCAACTATTTAATTTGGGGTTTTTATTTTTGCGACGGACGAAATATTAAATATAAAACCTACACCATATACATTTTCAATGCTAACAAACGACGAATGATTGAAAGCTTTACGAAGCCTCGAGATAAAAACATCCAAACTTCTTCCCAAAAAATAGTCGTTTTCCCCCCAAAGCTGCATAAGTATTTCTTCTCTTTTTAAAATCCGATTTTTATGAAGGTGAAGATATTCCAAAAGTTCTGCTTCGCGCGGAGTAAGCGATATCTCTTTTTTATCTGGAAAAGAAAGCTTAAGACGTTCTCTTTGAAAACGAACGTCTCCTATGATATTGGAAG
This sequence comes from Pseudosphingobacterium sp., assembly GCA_035565175.1. GTDB lineage: Bacteria > Bacteroidota > Bacteroidia > Sphingobacteriales > Sphingobacteriaceae > Olivibacter. Next base: position 9,413 of record DATMSZ010000307.1, on the reverse strand, counting down.
ATTCGGAAAAGTTTTCAGAATTTATTGTGACAGCTTTATGCCTGCGGATGATATTTTTTATTCGTAATACAAGTTCATCCACATCAAAGGGTTTATTTATATAGTCGTCAGCTCCTATTTTTAAACCTTGAATACGGTCTTTCTTTTCATTTCGAGCTGTTAAAAACAAAAATGCTTGATTTTTATTTTGTTCAATGATTTTTTCGGCCAATTCAAACCCATCATAATCTGGAAGTTGGATGTCTATCAATAATAAATCAAAATATAGCTCCTTCATATAAGTCTCATGAGCGGTATAAGCAGTTTTGCACCAAAATACTTCAAAGCCCATAAACTCTAAATATTGCTTAACCACATTACCTAAGTCGGCTTCATCTTCAACAAAAAGTAATTTATATTCCATATATCAGTATTTATTAGTTTCTATTGGAATGTAGATAAGAAATTTGCTTCCTTCTCCGGGTTGTGTGTGTAAATCCATTGTCCAGCCATGCACCTCTAACGATTGTTTTACATAATATAAACCCAAACCTAACCCTCCTGTTTTTAAAGGATGTTGCCCTCTATAAAACTTATCAAATATCAATAATGAAGTCTCTTTTGACATACCAATGCCATTATCGCTAATCGTGATCATAATATGAGAATTAGAAATACTTGTTTTCACCTCAATTATCTTGTTCTCAGCTATGTTGTATTTAATTGCATTATCAAAAATATTATAAACCATGGTAGTAAACAAAAAACGATTAAGCGAGGCAAAAATAGTAATTGCTTGTACTTCAAAATGCAGGTACACTTTTTCCGTTGCTTTTAATTTATAATCGTCTACAACTTCCTGTAGGAGTTTGTTGAGGTCATGAGGCGATTTCTCAATATTGCCTCGATTCATAGATGTTATATCGAGCGCCTGATTAATAAGTGCCTGCAATCGATCGGTTTGCCGTTTAATAATTTCCGTTAAAGGTTTAATATTTCCCCTTTTTGCTATGATCTCTTGATTCTGTAAGCTTTTATTAGCTACCAAGATGGTAGATATTGGTGTGTTGAATTCGTGCGTGATACTATTGAGAAAATCAGATTTCATGTCTGCTAGTTTCTTTTGCCTCAGCCAATTTCTATAAGTGAAATAATAAATAAGTAATACGAAAGTTATAGAAGCTACGGAAAGGGTCATGGTAGGAATCATCTGTTTAAGTATAGCAAATTGTCTGTTTTGTTGGTCTACGTATAAACTAAAACTGACCTGAGATGTATTAGGTGAGGGCACAGAAATACTTATACTGGTTATTAAATTCTCCCTATTCAAATTTGTTAAAGTACCATCAATGGTCATTCCTTTAGCTATTTCTTTCCTGTAAAATTTGGGAGAATCAAAAAGATCTGAATTGTATATCGAAATATAAGAAGAACCGTCGAAAGTAACAGAAACAGAATTTAGGATCAAGGAGAAAATCAAATCGTCTGATAAGCGATGCTGTTTTTTTATGACAAGAAAAAGGCTATCCATCGTGCTCGCCAATCGAAGCGCTGTGTACAGTTCATTGCAAACCTGTTGCTGAAAGTGCCTGAATTGGGCTGGATTTTTATAATATAAAAAACGGAATGTCTCTATATTGTCTCCTATATATTTGCTTAAGAGCCTACCTCCACCTGGGAAAAGTACATCATTTCGTATCGCCTGTTTATAGGTTTGATTTATTAGCTCCTTTTCATCTAAACTATATTGTCTATTTTTTAGCTCGTAAGTATTATATATAAGGTTTGCTTGAACAATTAGCAATATGGTCAAACTTAACAGGCTGATTACCTTATGAAATATTAAATTTTCATGTATATTCTTCATCACCATCTTATCTATGGGTATTTAAACTCCATTAACAATTTATTGTGAATTGATTGACAACTACCTGTAGTGAAGAAAATTACCTTTACCTCCCATAATAACTCTGTTGTAAAACCTATAAACTAAGGGAAAGCGAATATAGCAATTGTAGCAAATTTTTTTGTACAAGAATAGCTATTTTTTATTAAGCTAAAACGATTTAATTATTGAACACTGCACTTAAATGGACGGAACTGTAATGAGAAAATAAAACGAATGCTTTAATCTTTAGTTGACTTACTATTTTTTTTATGAAAACACTTGTAACCAATCACTTAGTAAAACTATGAATTATTTTTTACCTAACAACCTTTTTAAGAGAATCACGGTCGAGCCTCTTAAACGAACATTACTTGTACTAATCACTTTCATGCTTTGCTTAGAAAGTGGTGCGTCATTTGGCCAAAGCCATATGATTTCCGGAATTGTTACCGGCAGCACAGATAACGCACCATTACCAGGTGTTTCCATCCGCATTAAAGGAACGACTATTGGCACTTCTACCGACGGAGATGGAAAATTTATGTTATCCGTTTCAGCTAATGCGGTTCTTGAAATATCCTATATTGGTTTTGTTGCCCAAGAAATAGCTGTGGGAAAGCAAAACAATCTTTCGATAATACTCCAATCTGATACAAGAAGTATGGAAGAAGTAGTAGTGGTAGGTTATGGAAGTATTAAGCGGAGTGATTTGACTTCCGCTACGGCGCATGTAGGACCTAAAGATTTCAGACAGAGTGGCGCAAGAAATGCGATGGACTTATTGCAAGGAAAAGTAGCTGGTTTGCAGATTACTAAACCAGGGGGTAGTAACCCCAACGGTGGTGCATCTATCCAATTGCGTGGTGCTACTTCGATCCAGGGAGGAAATTCTCCACTGATTGTCGTTGACGGTATCCCAGGAGGTAACATGGATTTATTACAGCAGGAGGATATTGAGTCGATCGATGTTTTGAAAGACGGTTCGGCTGCAGCTATCTATGGAACGCAAGCGAATGGTGGTGTAATCTTGGTGACAACAAAAAAAGGTAAGCCTGGGCAAACACGTTTCGATTATGCTAATTACTTCAGGAAAGAATTTATACAGCGGAAAGCAGATTTTCTTACAGCTGATGAATACAGAAAAAAAATGGAAGAAGGTGTTTTTTCTGGAACAGATGCTGGCGCCAGTGTAAATGCTTTTGATGATCTAATTAATAAAGATAATATCAGCCAATACCATACTTTGGCTATTTCCGGAGGAGGAGAAAACAATAGTTTCCGCGCAAGCACCTACTATAGAAATCTGGAGGGGATAGCGAAAGAAAACACACGACAGGAATATGGTATCAGAGCAAACTTCAATGGAAAAGGATTGAACGAACGCTTGAATACGTCGGTGAATCTAGTGACTAATTATAATAATGCAAACCTTTTAGGTGGTGGCGGATGGGAGTGGGCTTATACACGAAATCCAACACAGCCCTTGAAAAATGCCGACGGTTCATGGTATTATGAGCAAACAACGACAAATGAGGTAGCCCGCTTATACGAGGAGAAGAACAAGCGCCAACAACAGACCTCATCCTTAGACGGAAAAGTGAGCTATGCATTTATAGAGGGATTGAATGGGTCTGTTTTTGGTTCCGTACAAAGGGATTCTTATACAGACAGTTATTATGCAAGCTTAAATTCTGAACCTTCATTTAAGAATGGGTCGGGTTATAAGGGAGAGGCAAAACAAACTTCTTATTTACGCACAGATTATGCTTTTGAACCCACCATCGATTATAAAACCTTAATTAATGAAGATCATTCGATTACAGCTGTGGCAGGCTACAGCTATCGTCGTTCCGTGTCTCAAGGTTTTGATGCTAGGAATTTCGGCTTTTCAAGTGATGTACTCGAAGATAATAAGTTGCAAACAGGCAATGCATTGATTGATGGCAAAGCAGAAATGAATAGCAACAAATGGGATAGCAAGTTGATAGCCTTCTTTGGTAGAGCTAATTACTCTTACAAAGGAAAGTATATGCTCCAAGGAATTTATAGAAGGGAAGGATCTTCCCGTTTTGGAGCAAATAATAAATGGGGGAATTTTGGATCAGTATCTGCCGGCTGGAATATCTCCTCGGAAGATTTTATGAAAGAGGTAACGTTTGTGGATGATTTGAAAGTTAGGGCTGGATATGGAATTACTGGTAACCAGGATATCGGTAATTATTTGTCGCTTGTAACCTTGGGAACGGGGAACTTTTATATTTTTCCTGAAGGTGATGAAGGTGTGTGGCGACAAACATACGGGCCTAACAGAAATCCTAACCCTAATTTGAAATGGGAGAAGAAGAAGGAGTTTAATGTTGGACTAGATTTTTCTCTATTTAGCGGGAAGTTGAGTGGATCGATCGATGCCTATAAGAGGATTACCAGTGATTTGTTAGGCGAATATAAATCGCAACAACCTTCGTTTATTCGCGATTTTTTAGTTACCAATGTAGGGCAATTATCTTCAAAAGGGATAGAATTAACTTTAACAGCGTCTCCAGTACAGACGGATAAGATCACTTGGCGAACAGACTTTACAGCTAGCACTAACAGTGCGCGAATGGATAGCTTTTCAAATGATATTTATAAGGTGAGTTATCGCGATTTCGGTTCAATTGGTGGCGCTGGTGCTCTCGGCGATGCCTTCCGTGTAATGGAAGGTGGTAAACTGGGGAATTTCTACGGGAAACGTTTCGCAGGATTTTCAGAAGATGGCAAATGGTTGTTTTATAAAAAGGATGGTACAGCGGTTCCATTTGACCAAATCAATGATTCTAGAACGGATCTTGAGAATACAGATTTAGCAGTTATTGGTAACGCGATTCCGAAATTCTATGCTAGCTGGAACAACACGGTCACTTACAAAAATATTGATTTGAGAGTGTTTTTTAGGGGTCGATTTGGTTATGACGTTTTGAATACAACTGAACTTTCTTACGGCAATCGCGTAGCACTTCCCAATAATGTGTTAGCGTCTACCTTCGGTGTGCATGCGGATCTAAAGGATACTTATATGTATTCTGACTATTATCTGGAGAATGGGTCTTTTGTGAAGCTTGACGAGGTGACCTTAGGGTACACATTTAAACTGAATACAACGCGTTTGCGGAATTTTAGAATTTATGTAACGGGTCAAAATCTGGCTACTTTTACAAGCTACTCAGGTAACGATCCTGACTTTATCTTAGACAACGGTTTTGGAAATGAGATTAATGGTAAAAGGTTAGGGTTAGACCCTAGAAGTCCTTATCCAAGTACACGTTCTTTCTTGGTGGGTTTAAATATCGGATTCTAATTTAGGCATTAAAAAAAATTGAAATGAAATACTTAAAAAATATCGGTCGTGCTGTATGTCTTTTTGCACTATCGTTTCAGATAAATGCATGTACCAATCTGGATGAGAAAGTGTATGATGAATTGGTAACAGATAATTATTATAACAACAAAGAACAGGTTTTATCGGCTGTTCTTCGTCCTTATACACATGCTAATGCTTGGGCAACACCAGGGCAGGATGGCTGGTGGAGATTAAGCGAATATGCGGCAGATCAACTTGCTTGGCCTGTAAAGGGGCGCCATGGACAAGATGGAGGGAAATGGATACGCTTGCATTATCATACGTGGATCCCCGACGACACTTTTATTTCCGGTGCGTGGAACTTAATGTGGTGGGGAATGGGGCTCTGTACAGATCCTATTGAGAACCTTGAGAAACGCGATATCATTTCTATGGGAATCACTGAAGAAGAAAAGGCAGCATTCATTGGGGAACTGAAGTTGTTTAGAGCTTTTCACTATTTGAAAATCATGGATCTTTGGGGAAATGTACCAATTGTGACTAAAGTGGGCGAGCCGCTAAGTCCTGAGACTGCCTCCAGACTGGATGTATTTAACTTTATAGAAAAAGAAATACTGGAAAATATGAATAATGTACCAGTTTTGTCCCGCTCGATGGTGGGAAGGATGTCGCGTGCTGGGGCTTACGCCATGTTAGTAGAATTATATTTGAATGCGGAGGTTTGGACAGGAACAGCGCGTTGGGACGATTGTATAAAAGCTGCTGATGCTTTGATTAATGGCGAAGCAGGTGGTCAGAATGGTTCAATGAGTTTGGACGCCAATATTTTGGATGGATTTAAACCTCAAAATGATCTTTCGAAGGAAGTGGTGTTTTCCATTGCTTATGATTTTCAAAGGGCTAACACGCAACCGCAGTGGACGGGCGACATGTTTTATTTTAATCAACGTGATATTACGGGAGGTGGAAGAAATGGTAATGATGGCTGCGTTGTGATTCCCGGTGTGTATAATACTTTTAATGAAAAAGATAAAAGGAGAAATGAATGGCTTTTGATTGGCCCCCAATACCGTTTTGATGACCCTACAAAACCGGTTTTAGGTGCCAATGATGAATATCAAGGCCAGCCCTTGGTGTTTGTAGATAACATTCGTAAGAATCTCGAAGCTATTCAAAATGGGTCTGACCCTGAAAAACTACCTTCCAATATGAATACAGGTGAAGGAAACAGTGGGGTTCGCTTTAATAAGTATCAACTCGGAGATTTAGCACACCCTTTTTATAACAGTACGGATTGGAATGTGTATCGTTTAACTTGGATTTACTTTGCGAAAGCCGAAGCACTAATGCGGAAAAATGGCGGTAATGCTACGCAAGAAGCAGTGGATCTGATTAATGTGAGTAAAATACGTGCTTTTGATGGCGCTGATTGGACGGCTAATGCATATACTACTGCAACTTTAACCATGGATGAGCTATTGGCGGAAAGAGGACGCGAGTTTATATTTGAAGGATTCCGCAGAGATGATTTGATTCGCTTTGGCAAGTTCCATACAGCCTCATGGTGGGACCACCAGCCAACGGATATTACAAAAGTGTTATTTCCGGTACCGAACCAACAACGTATTTTAAACCCCAATCTTCAACAGAATCCTGGCTATAATTAATATTTCTCTATAAAGACAATCTCTTTGTAGCAGACAGAGGAAAGGGTGATAGATTTACTTTATATGTATGCCATTTATTTTGCATATAAAAGCAATTTATCTAAGTTTGGATATAGGCGGTTAATTTTATTTTAATCGCCTATTTTATACTGGAAAGACAAAATAGAATAAAATAAAAAAAAAGTGAGAAATCAATTTATTTATTACAGTTTGTTATTGATAACAACATGCACCACTGTTAGAGCACAAACGGCGGAATTACTGAAAGATCCCGTATCTTATGTTAATCCATTAATGGGAACCGACTCAAAAGTTTCTTTATCAAATGGAAATACCTATCCCGCGATTGGTTTACCTTGGGGAATGAACCTTTGGACGCCGCAAACAGGTAAGAATGGGAACGGATGGCAATATACCTATGCCGCTGATAAAATTCGGGGTTTAAAGCAAACGCATCAGCCATCGCCGTGGATGAATGACTATGGTCAATTCTCACTTATGCCGGTTAGTGGGAAAAGTGTTTTCGATCAAGAGGAACGAGCCAGTTGGTTTTCGCACAAAGCAGAAGTGTCAAAACCTTATTACTATAGTGTGTATTTGGCGGATCATGATGTGACTGCTGAAATAACACCCACAGAGCGGGCAGCGATGTTCCGCTTTTCATTTGCAAAGACAGACAGTGCTTTTGTTGTGTTGGATGCTTTTGATAAAGGATCGGAGGTGAAAATCATTCCGGAGAAGAATATGATAGTTGGCTACTCTTCACGTTATAGTAGAGGGAAATTGAAGAACTTTAAGAATTACTTTGTAATTGTTTTTGATAAGCCTTTCTCGAACTATGCGACTTGGTCTGATTCAACGAAATACCCTAATCAAACCAGCATCTCGGCAAATCACGTGGGTGCTATTGTGGGCTTCGCCGTTAATGGTAAAAAAGACCCTGTGCACGCCAGGGTGGCCTCTTCGTTTATCAGTGCTGAACAGGCTGAGCTTAACCTGAAGGAACTGGGGACAGATTCTTTTAGCCAAGTTGCCGATAAGGGAAGAGCTATTTGGAATGAAAAACTGGGAAGGTTAAAGGTTGAAGGTGCGAGCATAGACCAATTACGCACTTTTTATTCAAGCTTATACCGCACCTTATTTTTTCCTAACAAACTATACGAAATAGACGCTACCGGACAGGTGGTACATTACAGCCCTTATACCGGCGAAGTTTTGCCAGGGTATATGTTTGCGGGGACTGGCTTTTGGGATACATTTAGGGCATTATATCCGTTTTTAAATCTTATGTATCCTTCCATTAACAAAGAAATGCAGGAAGGGCTGATTAACGATTATAAGGAAGGAGGGTTTTTGCCCGAATGGAGTAGCCCTGGCTTTGCAGATATTATGGTCGGAAATAATTCCGCTTCTGTTGTAGCTGATGCGTATATTAAAGGCTTAAGAGGTTATGATATTGAAAAATTATATGAAGCCTTGGTTCATGGCGCTAACAATGAAGGGCCAATGACGGCAGTGGGTCGCAAAGGAGTTGAATATTATAATAAATTAGGCTATGTGCCTTATGATGTAAAAATTAACGAAAACGCAGCAAGAACCTTGGAATATGCTTACGATGATTTCGCGATCTATCAATTAGCAAAAGCGCTTAAAAAGCCAAAAAAAGAAATAGAGCTTTACAAAAAAAGGAGCCAAAATTATCGCAACTTATTTGATAAAGAATCAAATCTAATGCGTGGTAGAAACCAGGATGGATCTTTTCAGTCGCCTTTTAATCCATTAAAATGGGGTGATGCATTCACCGAAGGCAACAGTTGGCATTATTCATGGAGCGTCTTTCACGATGCACAGGGATTAATAAATCTTATGGGAGGGAAACAAACCTTCGTTCATATGCTTGATTCTGTTTTTGCCCAGCCACCATCATTTGATGACAGTTATTATGGGGGGGTAATACATGAGATACGCGAAATGCAGATAGCCAATATGGGGCAATATGCGCATGGAAACCAACCCATTCAGCATATGATATATCTTTACAACTATGCTGGACAGCCTTGGAAAACCCAATACTGGGTCAGGGAAGTAATGAATCGGTTATATTTTGCTACACCCGATGGTTATTGTGGAGATGAGGATAATGGCCAAACATCCGCTTGGTACGTTTTTTCTTCTTTAGGATTTTATCCGGTTTGTCCTGCAACAGACCAATACGTTTTGGGAGCTCCTTTATTTAAAAAAGTAACTTTGCAATTCGAAAATGGTAAAAAGCTCGAAATTGAAGCACCAGATAATTCGGATGATAATAGATATGTCAAAGAGGTTTTATTAAATAATGAACCGTTAAATTATAATTGGATTGGTCACCAACGTATTTTGGAGGGGGGGAAGTTACGCTTTGATATGGATGCTATGCCGAACAAAAGTAGAGGCGTCGAGGAAAAGGCATATCCGTTTTCACTCTCTTCATCAAATTAAAACTGTAAATACGAACGATTTATGTACACAAATAGATTGAGGACAATTCTTTTTTTTAGTA
>DATMSZ010000306.1:0-31334 GCA_035565175.1 Pseudosphingobacterium sp. | reverse complement strand
GTAATAGTAATTGCATATGAGGGCAATTTTATATAAGTTTGGTATTTAAAAAACCAACTAATTGTGTTCAAACCGATAACGATAAAAGATATAGCGCTAGCCTTAGATCTTTCTGCCTCAACTGTTTCCAGAGCGCTAAGCGACAGCTACGAGATTAATCCAGAAACAAAAAAGAGAGTATTAGAATATGCAGAGAAAAATAACTATAAAAGAAACCCGATAGCCCTTAGCTTAAAACAACGGAAAAGCTATTCTATTGGTGTTATTGTTTGTGAAGTGGCGAATAGTTTTTTTTCGCAAGCAATTGACGGCATTGAATCTATCGCTTATAAAAATGGCTATAATATTGTTATCAGTCAAAGCCATGATTCTTCCCATCAGGAAATTATGAATATTCAGCATCTTGCTAACAGATCGGTAGATGGCATACTCATTTCCCTTTCGGCAGAAACCACAAACTTCGATCATATTCAAAAATTACATGATGCAGGCTTGCCGATCGTGTTTTTCGACAGGATATACGATGGATTAGCCACACATAAAGTCTCTTCCGACAATAAAAAAGGTGCTAAAATGGCCACTCAGCATCTCATCAATAAAGGGTACCGGAAAATTGCACATTTAGCCAATGCGCCACACCTTTCTATCACAAAGGAACGCCTTGCAGGATATCAAGAAGCCTTGACGGAAAACGGATTTAAGGTAGATCCTTCAAACATCACCTATTGCCACCATGGCGGCAGCAGTCAAAAAGAAGTAGATACGGCTGTCCAATATTTTTTATCGATGGAAGATAAACCCGATGCCATTTTCGTCGCTAGCGATCGCTTAAGCATCGGGTGTTTAACTGCTCTTAAAAAATTTAGCGAGAACAATTATGATCCCGCAATCGCTGGTTTTTCAAACAGCGATGTATTAGATTTATTCAAGTCCGACTTCTCAAGTATTCGCCAACCTGCCTTCGAGATGGGGAGGGTAGCTACCGATCTACTTATTCAATTGATAGAAAGCAAATACCCTGTGCATGAATACCAGTCAGTCGTTTTAGGTACCGAATTAATTGAACGAATTAAATCAAAATCCAGGAGTTAAAACTATATCAAATTTTCTTTTATATAGTTAAAGCTACTTCTTATGCTTTCATAATGATTACTCATGTATATGCCATCTTGTTCTACGAAGAAATGCTTTAATCCAGCTTCATCTGCTTTTTTAAAGATCGCTTTGTAATCCACACTTCCCGTTCCCACTTCGGCAAATTTGATATCTTTTAATATATCCATGGAAGGCAATGAGTCTTTTCCTTCTCCCACAATGACTTCTGGTTTTGATTTATCAATATCTTTCACATGCCACATCTCAAATCGTTTGGGGTATTTGCTAAACAATTCCAACGGATGAGCTCCCGATTTTATCGCCCAGAACATGTCTAATTCAAAGGCCACCAGTTCGGGGTCTGTATTAGAAAGTAAGATATCATAGCCTGTTTTTTTGTCATCACCATAGCTTCTAAATTCCCAGAAATGATTATGATAGCCAATTTTTAACCCAACACTTTTACAATATTCACCTCCTTTATTTAACTGCTCGGCCATGAATTCAAAATCAGGTAAAGTAAGCTTATCAATCAACGTTATGGGGGGCACAGGAACAATCAAATAGCGCTGACCAAGGTTTACAGCAATCTCTGCTTGTTGCTTTAACTCATCGTCTTGCCCCTTCCCCATGGTCAAGAAATTATTTAACTGATAATGACCACTGTATGTTTTTAGATTATTCTCAGCTAAAAGATTTTTTAACTCAGCAGTTGTTAACCCCCAATATTTACCTGAATTTTTTTCTGTTCCGTAGTCATAAAAAGTTTCGACATGCCCATAACCTATATTGGCAATCTTCATTATAGTTTGTTTTGCATTTGCCGCCAGCTCGTCACGCATTGTATACAATTGTATGCCAATCTTCTCTTCTTGCTCACGTTTAGAACAAGCGGCTAATAAATTACTACTAGCCATTATTGAAGCCAAGGCAATGCTCGACTGCTTGATAAATTTTCTTCTTGGTACCATATGAAAAATAAATAATGAAAAAATAATTAGCTCGTCTAATTTACACTTATTTGTTATAACATCAAGTTTTTATTGGTCTAGCCGTTATTAGTTATTGGTTATTAGTTATTATTAGTATCAAGATATAAGACATAAGTATCAAGACTTTAATCGTTATTGGTTACTCGTTATTAGTTGTCAATTACGCGTATAAAGCATTCAAATTCTACGCTTTAAGCTCTATGTCTTCTACTTTTGGCTAAAATTCATCATTCATCACTTATCACTTATAGCTTACCACTTATCACCCGCTACATTTTGACATGTAGAAACAATACCCTACTTTTATCTTCTGACTAAAAAACAAAAAAACATGATTACAATTGATGCTGATAAGAATTTTGAAGCGCTAGGCTTAAATTTACCCCCCGCTCCGGCGCCCTTAGGTGTATACAAACCATACTTGATTGATGGAAAGTATTTATACCTCTCAGGCCATGGTCCGGTTCAGGACGATAAGAGCTTAATCATTGGGAGAATCGGCGAAACGATTAATATGGATCAAGGCAAACTCGCTGCTCAGCAGGTGGGGTTAACCATGCTTTCTACTATTAAAACCAATCTGGGTAGTCTAAGCAAAATAAAACGGGTGATTAAAGTTTTAGGAATGGTAAACTGCACAAGCAACTTTGAAAAACATCCCTACATTATTAATGGGTGCAGTGAGCTTTTCGCCAAGGTATGGGGTGAAGAGAATGGAATTGGTGTGCGTAGTGCTGTTGGAATGGGTAGTTTGCCAGATAACATCCCGGTTGAAGTTGAAGCGCTGTTTGAATTAGTATAAATTTCTTCATAAATGCAGTATCCAGATCAACAAGATTGGTTTGTTATTAAGGACATCGATCAAATTGCCAGCCCTTCGTTGGTTATTTATCCAGACCGTGTGAAAGAAAATATTCAACGGCTAATTAAGATGGCAGGCTCGGTAGAACGACTACGTCCTCATATTAAAACATGTAAATCGCCTGAAGCTATAAGGCTACTTCAAGCAGCAGGTATCTCAAAATTTAAGTGTGCCACCATAGCAGAAGCAGAATTATTAGGTAATTGCGAGGTGAATGATGTCGTACTTGCCTATCAACCGGTTGGACCTAATATCTTACGTTTCGTAAAATTGATGCTGAAATTTCCGAAAACCAACTTTTCTTGTTTGGTAGACAGTTTGGAAATCGCTCACCTGTTAAACAAAGTAGCAGAAAAAAATAAGCTGTCAATTTCGATTTATATAGATATTAATGTAGGAATGAATAGAACAGGTATTTTACCTGAAGATGCTTATACCCTTATCAAAGACTGTTTATCGCTACCGAACTTGGCACTTAAGGGCTTACATTGTTATGATGGCCACATCCACGACAGTTCGCTTGAAGAAAGAAGGCGAAAATGTGAAAGCTATAGTACAAAAATTAATCGGCTAAAGGCTTTGGTAAATGAACAACACGCACAAAATCTTACCCTTATTGCCGGTGGTACTCCAACCTTTCCAATACATGTTAACAATAGAGATGTAACGTGCAGCCCCGGAACTTTTATTTTTTGGGACAAAGGTTATCAAGATTTGTTCACCGAGCAAGATTTTCTTCCCTCTGCATTAGTGATTACTCGCATTATCTCAATTATCGACAGCAATAAACTTTGCTTGGATTTAGGACATAAGGCTGTTGCAGCTGAAAACGTATTAGCTCGAAGAGCATTCTTTTTAAATGCTCCCAATGCAAAAGTTATTTCCCATAGCGAAGAACACCTTGTAATAGAAATTGCTGAGGGCCATTCTTTTGCTCTGGGAGACGTTATTTATGCCTTACCATACCATATTTGCCCCACGGTAGCCCTTTATGATAAGGCTGTTACCATCGTGGAGCATTACACAAATAACACCTGGAATATTACTGCCAGACAACGAATAATAACTATTTAAACAAATATGTTCTTAATAGATGCACACCTCGATTTAAGCATGAATGCGCTTGAGTGGAACCGCGATTTAACTCGTCCAATAGCTGAAATAAATCGTCGGGAAGAAGGGCTAACTGATAAACCAGATCGCTCCAAGGGAGTCGTTTCTTTACCTGAATTACGTAGAGGAAATATAGGTCTTGTTGTAGCCACTCAAATCGCACGCTACGTTGCCCCTAACAACCCCTTACCTGGATGGCATTCACCAGAGCAGGCCTGGGCTCAAACACAGGGACAATTAGCTTGGTATAAAGCCATGGAAGCCAAAGGGGAGATGATTCAAATAACAGATCTTCCATCATTAGAAACACACATACAATTGTGGATGGATCACACCATTCCATCCACCTCCAAACCTATTGGTTATATTTTAAGTTTAGAAGGTGCCGATTCGCTAGTAACCGTGGACCATTTACATACGGCCTGGCAAAATGGTCTTCGAGCCGTTGGACCCGCGCATTATGGACCTGGCCGTTATGCCCAAGGAACGGATGCTACTGGATTTATGGGACCAGAGGGCCATCGCCTTTTACGAGAAATGGAAAAGTTAAATATCATTTTAGATACGACGCATCTATGCGATGACAGCTTTTGGGAAGCCCTAGATCATTTCAACGGCCCTTTATGGGCAAGCCATAATAACTGCAGGGCGCTGGTAAACCATAACCGACAATTTAGTGATGAACAGATAAAAGTGCTCATTGAAAGAGGGGCTGTTATTGGCGGGGCAATGGACGCCTGGATGATGGTTGCGAATTGGCAAAGAGGCATTTCCACCCCGCTAGAAATGCAATGTAACCTCGATGTACTTATCGATCATTTAGACCATATCTGTCAACTAGCAGGTAATTGCTTGCATGTTGGTATCGGCTCAGATTTAGATGGCGCATTTGGCAAAGAGCAATGCCCGTACGACATAGACACCATTGCCGACTTACAACTACTAAGCACCAAACTAATTGATAGAGGTTATTCTTCAACGGATGTTACTAATATATTTCATGGAAATTGGCTGCGCTTCTTAAGGAATGCTTGGAAGGTGAGTTAGCAATCAGAAACTAAGTTTGGGTAGGTATGTCAACAGACTCATTGGCAACCTGCCCTTTCCTTTGATCCGACAGGTTTTTCCCTAACCTAATTAAACCTAGAATGAGTACTATCATGAGAAAGAAATGCAACCTTCCCCAAGCATAAGCGAGTATGAAACTATAAATAAAAAGGATGATAATATGTTGCCTTCCTTTTAATAACGTCTTCCTATAAATGCTATAAAGAGCGATTGGCACAACAATGAGAATAAAAACAACCATTGGGTCATTTAAATAAGCGTTGATTATGTCCCATCGCTTAGATTGAATGGTCTCTCCATTAGTCAACGCTAATCCATAAAAGGTTTTTTTATCTCCCAGTTTAGAAACATATGTAATCAGATAATTATATTCCTTTAGCTCGTTTATGTGCGGACTTGGTAAATAATCTTTATTCACGTAAAGATGGCTAAAAGTTGGTTGTTTCTTTAATGTTAATAACAATAACTTCTCATCTCCCTCCTCACTATATTTTTGTTTTATCTCTACAACAGTACCCTCTACCTTTTGAAGAAACAAGTTTGGCACCAGTACTTTCACTATCCCTACGCTGATGATAACAACAATAATTGTTATCCCTATTTTAAACCACTTATTATCATTAGAAGCTATCATAAGTAAATAATTGGATTATTCCTTCCATATACAACTCTTCCTTATACATGGCATTGGCTGATAATAACCTGAATTCAGGTTAATACTAATATACAAACAATATTAGTTATTAACTGTTTTTTAATTAACGTTAAACAAAAAGGTGTAAGGCAGGAATACATAAGCTATCCCTTAGAGCTTAATTGATAAAAAACACACATAACATCTACTGATATGGTACACACAAATGAAAGCTCCTTTGAGATCAATATTTATATCGCGGGGAATTCAAGAAGACTCACAGTAAGTCCGCAGGAAACAACAGATGGGGCACCTTATTATGTGTGCCTTGAAAATCAGAACCAAATTGCTGAGGTCCGGAAGGAATCTAATGAAGATTGGGTTCAGCTTTGGGGCGACTTAGATGAACAAAGTATCACTGCTATTGGGCAAGCTATTGACGAAAAAACACCCTAGCACTTACTTAGTTATAGCCATCAAAACGGCCTTAATCGCAAAAAACAATCCGGTTAAAAAAATTAAGCATACTGCTATTAAGATGGCGACCATTTTTTTATGAGTAAGATTCGTTATACCACCTACGGTGTGACCAAAGCCACAATTCAGGCCTGTTTTTGATTACTCTTTCCAATTCCTGAAAATACTTTTTCGAAATAAAGAGATGTTCTTCTTTGCTGGCATCTTCTGTTATAAGCTGAAAATTATACACATAGTGATTCCGCATAGTCTGTTTTATGTCTAAAAACAGCACCGGACAAGCTTTCATACGTGCAATTCGCTCGCCTCCTATTTGAATATATGTTTTCTGATTTAAGAACTCTAAACTATGTTTCGCCTGTGCTGGCCTTTGATCTCCAATAATGATGAATAAGGCCGGCTTTTCTCTCTTTTCCCGGATTACTTTGTGCCACTCATCTTTACAAACCAATTTTAGGCCAAACTTCGCTCTCAAACGAAGCATATTATCATGGAGAAATTTATTCTTTAAAGGAGCATAAATGGCTATTATTTCATAATTGCAGACAGCAGGCAATGTGTTTATATATTCCCAATTACCATAATGCGCCAGCATAAGAATCACATCTTTTTTCTTTGCGAACAATTCGTTCAACAGCTGCAGGTTTGTGTACTGTACAATGCTACCTATAGATAAATATCCTAAGTTTGAAGCCATAAAAGGTTCAACAAGCAAGTCACAGATGTGCCGGTAGTACCTCTTTATCAGCTCTTGTTCTTTCTTTAACGAGATACCCTTAAACGATTGCCTAAGATTAATCGAGATAACCTGCCTTCTATAAGGTTTAATATACGCAACATAGAGATACAACAAGGTAGCCAATATCCTATAGAACGTCACAATAAGGGTAAACCTATAACCTGAAAATCGTAAAGAAATTAAACTGACTATAGCAAACATAATGTATATATTTACTTCTATGACAACTAGTTCTTATGATACCCCTAGTTAAAAGATCGAATGTTGATAGTCGACTCAAATAATTGCTTATAACATCAGAATTAATTAAGTTTAAACACAAAAGAGCGTTCGACGCCAGAGCGATTTAACAATTTATGAAGGGAATGGAAAATCAAAACAAAACATATACACTCAGACACATCAGAACATCTATCTTCAACTTCACAGAAGGATTATCATTAAAGCAAATAAATGAGATACCTGCAGGATTTAACAATAATATTATCTGGAATCTGGGACATTTAGTAGCGACCGACCAACGTATTCTATACGTAAGGTCCTCACTTCCATCCGCTGTTTCAAATGAATTTATAGGTAAATATCAAAAAGGTACCAAACCAGAGACTTTTATTGAAGAAGAAGAAGTTAGCGAAATTAAAAGACTTTTGCTATGGAGTGTTGATCAGTTGGAAGAAGACTATAACAAGAAAATATTCGTTAATTATGAAGAGTGGATCACGCCATATGGCAACACCATATCTACCTTTGAAGAAGCACTGGCCTTTTTACCCTTTCATGAGGGCTTGCACAGAGGAGCAATAATGGCTCTGAAAAGGCACTTATAGACGCCTCTTTGGATTGAATTTTATAACTTGTTATCATGAATAAAGCAGAGAGCATACAAGATTTTTACAACAGGAATCCGAGGGCCAACCCTTTTGGGCTGTCAGCTAATAATGCGAATGGCTTGGGGCATTTCAATGTATTTACTCGCGAAAATTGCTTTAAATCGACTCCTTACTCGCGCCGCGACTTTTATAAAATATCACTCATTATAGGAACGGGCAGGTTATACTATGCAGATAAATGGGTAGATATAGACCGACCGGCTTTGTTATTTTCCAATCCTTCTACGCCCTATTCTTGGGAAGCTATAAGTGATCAGCAAGAAGGTTATTTCTGCCTTTTTACGGCCTCTTTCTTACAATCCGACAATCAACATTTCTTGCTTCATCAACTCCCTCTCTTTAAAATTGGCGGAGATTTTGTTTTTTTTATAAATGATAGTCAACGTAAAGTTATAAGCGATATTTTTGAAAAAATGATGCAGGAAATATCGACATCTTATGCTCACAAATATGAATTGCTCCGTAATTATTTGCATCTAATCATCCATGAAGCAATGAAAATGCAACCGGCAGAAACGTATCAGCCACATTCTTCGGCCTCAAGAGTCTGCGATTTGTTTCTTGATCTTCTGGAAAGGCAATTCCCTATTGACAACCAGGAAAGGACCTTACAACTCCGAACAGCACAAGATTACGCGAATATTCTGGCCGTTCACGTGAATCATCTGAATCGTTCTATTAAAGAAACTACAGGTAAAACGACAACACAGCACATTGCAGAAAGACTTATTAAAGAAGCAAAGGCCCTTTTATTACATTCTGATTGGACAATATCCGAAATCGCTTATAGCTTAGGCTTTTCCTATCCGCCTTACTTCAACAACTTTTTCAGAAAGCAGACGAAGATGACCCCAGGCGTTTTCAGGGAACAGTACATCCATGTGTGAATTTTATAATAACCCGTTTGATTATTATAGACAAGTAAAGAGATTTCTATCGTAATTTTGATAAACAATAAACAGATGAACCCAACATGATTAATCGATACGTCCAGCTGGCAGATTAATCATCAAAGGTCCATCTGACTACTAAAAAATATTAAAAAGATGAAATACAGAAATTTAAGCAACACAACAGAAAAACTATCTGCAATAGGTTTAGGTTGCATGGGCATGAGCTTTGCCTACGGTCCTACCGACGATGTCGAGAGTATCGCAACGCTTAATAGAGCACTCGATTTAGGAATTAATTTTTGGGATACGGCCGATATGTATGGCAATGGCTTAAATGAAGAGCTCATTTCGAAAGTGCTGGTACCCAATCGGGATAAGGTATTTATCGCCACTAAATTTGGCTTTCGCTTTAAAGACGGCATTGCGGGTCCTAGTAATGCTTCGGGAACCTATTTTGACGGGTCGCCGGCATGGATAAAGGTAGCGATTGAAAACAGTTTAAGAAGGCTAAAAATAGATACGATCGATTTATATTATGCCCATAGGGTTGATCCAAACATTCCTATAGAGGAAACGGTTGGTGCAATGGCTGAATTGGTAAAGGAAGGGAAAGTACGTTATTTAGGTTTAAGCGAAGCTTCTGCTAGCTCCCTCAAAAGAGCGCATGCGGTACACCCTATTGCAGCATTACAAAGCGAATACTCCCTCTTAACAAGGGATGTTGAAGCGGAAATATTGGAAACAGCTAGATCATTGAATATCACACTCGTTCCGTATTCACCATTAGCAAGGGGATTGGTTACAAACGTGCTAGATGTAACTAGTTTAGCCGAAACCGACTTTAGAAGGACATTACCTCGATATAGCGGAGAAAACCTGGCAAACAATCAATCTCTAGCAGTGGAGTTTGCCGCAATTGCCGCTGAAAAGAATGCGACACCTGCGCAATTGGCTTTGGCCTGGGTCTTAGCCCAAGGAGAAGATATTATTCCAATCCCTGGTACCAAGAAGAGAAAATATTTAGAAGAAAATGCAAAGGCTGTAGATCTAAGTCTCTCTACATCAGACCTTGAAACCATTCAAAAGTTAACTGAAAAATATCCTAATACCGGAGAACGGTATAGTGAAGGCGCGCTAAAATTAGTAAACAACTAAAAAGGTTTTAACGAACCCATCATAAACTGAGTGACAACGATGTGTTGTATCAGCTTATGATGGGTTTTTTGAGTTGTTAAATTGCTGTAGCATTTGTATTGATATATTCTTTAGGAGATACTTTATAGAAGGCTTTAAATGATTTGCTAAAGTATTTCGGATCACTAAATCCGACGCTATATGCAATTTCGCTAATGCTTGATTCGCTATTATTTTTGAGTAATTGTGAAGCTTTTCTCAATCTTATCAGTTTGATGAACTCTATGAGGTTTAACCCAGTAAGTTGTTTTAGTTTCCGATAGAGCACCGTGCGGCTAACCCCAACCTCACGAGCCAAAACGTTTACATTAAATTCTTCATTTGTTAAATTTGTTTCCACAATTTTTATTACTTCATCTAAAAACGAATTGGTTTTCACTACTTCTTCATCTTTCTGAGGCTCCAAAAGATATTCCCGGATAAACTTCTCCATAAACCGCTTTCTAGCCTCCAGTATATTAGCTATTTTTAAAGATAACACTTCGAAATTAAAGGGTTTGGTAATATAGTCATCACTCCCTTTTTCAAGGGCGCTCTTTACATATGGGATTGCGGTACGTGCAGTAAGCAGAATTACCGGAATATGGTTGGTTTCTCGATTTGATTTTATTTTTTTCAGCAGCTCTATACCATTGCACCTGGGCATCATTACGTCGCTAAGTATAATGTCAGGTTGCGCACTTTCGATAATTTCCCAAGCTTCTAGTCCATCAGCCGCTTCCAAGACCATATATTTATTTATCAAACCTTCCAACACAAACTTCCTTAAGTCTGCATTATCCTCTACTATTAAAATGGTAGGTTTATCAACGGACTGCGTCTCTAGCGTAGATGTATTTTTTTTATCTAATTGTGTCTCCGATACCGCTTCTTCCTTATCATGTACGGCTATATCAATAATTCCCCTTAAAAGCTGCGTCCCTTTGAAGTGGGCATTGCCAAGCGGCAATTCTATTGTAAAACAAGTATTAAAACGATTGACTTCATCGGCCAAATTACTCCTTACGAATATTTTCCCTTGATGCATCTTAACCAAGCTTTCAGATAAAGCTAAACCGATTCCAGAACCAATATGATGTTGATCTTCATAATAGTTATTCAATTGATAGAACTGATTAAAAATATTATCTAGATCATGCTCGGGAATACCACATCCCGTATCTTCAATATTGATATGAAAACTTCCTGCGGGATAATCTAAAGAAGCAGCATGCATGTTAACACTTAATTTAATCTTACCACCCTCGGGTGTAAATTTAAATGCGTTATACAGCAAATTTGACAATACCTTTTCTATCTGTTCTTCGTCAATCCACACCTTTAAAGGAACGCCATTTTGTACGTCAAAAATCAAGTTAATATCCTTTTTTTGTGCATGGTATTCAAACCTTTTGATAACGGCGCTTAAGTATTCATTAAGATTTATAATCGACACCCGAAGTGCTAAATTCCCACTTTCCTGCTTTCTGAAGTCCAGTAACTGATTAACGAGGCTTAACAATCTATCAGCATTCTTTTTAGCATTGCTCAATAGCGGCTTATAACGATCATGCATTTCATGTTCGTTCAATAAACGCTCAATCGGGCCCATTATTAGTGTTAAGGGTGTTCTAAATTCATGTGAAATATTGGTAAAGAAATTCAATTTAGCCTCATGTACCTCTTGCTGCTTTTCTAAAGCTAGATGCTCTATTAGTAAGTCTTGTTTCAGTTTGTTCCTAATTTTAAAAAACCGTAGTAACAAATAAACTATTATCGCACTAAAAGTCAGATACAAGCAATAAGCCCACCAGGTTTTCCATGGCGGTGGAAGAATATGAATTTTCAAAACTGTCGGCCTCCTGTTCCAAATGCCATCATTATTCGCTCCTTTTACCATAAAGGTATACGTGCCTGGATCTAAATTTGTATACGTTGCAGAAGGATTGTTTACATAGTTCCATTCCTCATCAAATCCTTTAAGCAAATAGGCATATTTATTTTTTTTGGGGAGGATATAATTTAACGTTGCAAACGCTATAGTAAACACATGCTGCTTATATGTTAAGGTTAACTCTTTGGTGAGTGAAATATCCTTTTCCAACACTTCTCCTTTAGCTGGATAAATTTTTTTATTAAAAAGTTTAAAGTCTGTAATAATCACCGGTGGCTCATACGTATTGATTCGCATGCTATCGGGATTAAATAAAGTGAATCCTAAGGAGCTCCCGAAAGCTAAATAGCCATTTTCCATTTTATGATGTGCGCCAAAAATAAATTCGTCACCTACCAAGCCGTCCACACTTGTATAGTTTCGAATGAAGCCGGTACTAGGATTAAACTTTGATATTCCTGCATTTGTGCTTAACCAGAGATTGTGCATTTTATCTTCGAGAATTCCAAAAATATTATTCCCAGGTAAGCCGTCTTTTTCATTGTAATGCGTAAAACTTCGCGTGTGGACGTCAAACTTATTCAGACCATCTTTATAGGTACCTACCCATATATTTTTATTACTATCTTCATAAATGCTGATAATTAGATTTCCACTGATTGATCTAGGATTTCCAGGCTCTTTTTTAAAGAATTCAAACTTATTGCTTCCATTTCGTTTTAAATTGAGTCCATTCTGTGTTCCAACCCATAGGTTGTGTTGCGAATCTTCAAAAATAACACGAATCTGATTAGCTGTTATACCCCCGTTTTCTACGGAATACAGATCGAAAGTATGCGTCTTATTTTTATGACGTTTCACATTCAGTCCACCACCATAGGTTCCTATCCAAAGATCACCATTTTTATCTTCCAACAGCGCGTAAACACTGTTATTGGCCAGCGATCTACCATCGTTTGGGTTGTTCGTTATATGCTCGAATTTATCCGCCCCTTTCTTTAGCACATCCAAGCCGCCTTGGTACGTACCAACCCATAGATTTCCTCCACGGTCCAGACAGAGTGACTTTACATTATTATGATTTAAACAAGAAGGATCGTTCTGACGGTGCGAAAAGCTCTTAAAAGTCTTATTATGCATATCAAAATAATTAAGTCCTCCTCCTTCGGTTCCGATCCATAAATTCCCCTTTTCGTCTTCTTCAAAAGAACTAACAACATTATAACTTAATGTGTTACGTTGAAATTTATGTGTAAAATTTTTAAAATTTGGAATATCGGCATCAATTATACTTACACCACCGAAGTAAGTTCCCACCCAGATAGAGCCTCTTTTATCTTGAAAAATTGGTCGCACAGAATTGTTGCTAAGGCTGTGTTCGTTATTGTCGCTCGCAAGGAACGTTTGAAACTTACCTTCATTATATAAGCTCAACCCATTAAATGTACCTACCCATAAACGACCTTTTCTGTCTTTTAAAAGCGATCGAATGTCATTACTAGGAAGTGAATTAGGAAACTCCTGCGTGCGAACTAAGTTGGTATAAGTCCCCGTGTGTTTATTAAGCACAAAAATGCCTCTATGTTTAGTTCCTACCCAAAGAATGTTCTTACTTATTTCGGTAATAGCAGTAACTCCATGGTTATTGGGGGATGCCTGTTGAATTTCGCTTAAATAATAATTCAAAATTTTCAGCTTGCTACTTTCCTTTGGATGATAAGCTGCCTGTATCAGGCCTTCGTCAGCACAGATCCAAAAATTAAAATCGCTATCTTCATATA
The DNA here is from genome assembly GCA_035565175.1 of Pseudosphingobacterium sp. Lineage (GTDB taxonomy): Bacteria > Bacteroidota > Bacteroidia > Sphingobacteriales > Sphingobacteriaceae > Olivibacter. Next base: position 17,723 of record DATMSZ010000306.1, on the reverse strand, counting down.
AGTACCTTATATTTTTAAAGTTCTGGGTCCGCTCACCTGTTTTAACTTGAAGTGTATTAAATATTAATTCTGCTGTAATCGTTTGCTCTTTTGATTCTTTTATTCGAAATAATCCTTGATTAGTTGCAATCCATATTTTACCATAATGATCTTCCATAATGGCGTGAACAGCGGGTTCCAGCTGAGTGTTCGATGTTTCAAAATTGGTTAGTTCTATCCGTTGAAAATTATCAAAAGCTCTATTATATAGATTTAACCCACTACCTGTTCCAACCCAAAGTCTATTTTTGCTATCTTGAACAATTGATTGGACAAAATTATCACTGAGTGACGTACTATCATCTGGCTTATTTCTGTATACTATAAACTTTTGTGCATCATATTTATTTAAGCCGTCTCTGGTACCTATCCATATCAATCCTTTATAATCCTGATTAATGGCAAACACACTCCCTTGCGATAAGCCTTCCGTAACATCTAAATGAACAAATTTGATATCATCTGCTATGGTAGATTGGTGGGAACACAGAAGTGTAATACACAATAAGCTAAATTTAAGTAAAAACCTCATGGTAAACTATTAGGCAATAATCATTGGCTGGTTAAAGATAGTGTAAAACTATTTAATTGTTCTCTTTTCTTTAAGGCTTCCAAAAAATAATAATCGGCATAACTAAGTGGTTTATCTACTTCCGTTCCTGAGGGTTTGGAGCCTGTGCTATGTAACAAAATAAAGCCCTTGTTTTCACCTTTCTTGGCTAGGTAATGCTGCGAGAGGCTATTCAGTATTTTATCTGCCCATTGAACGTACAACGCCTTTTCTTTACTAAAAGTGCTTAATTCATACAAGGCCGAGGCAATTATAGTTGCGGCAGAAACATCGCGAGGCTCTTTCGGAATGTCGGGCGCGTTAAAATCCCAATAGGGCACGCCATCTGTAGGCATATTGGGATGATTAAATAACCATTTTGCTACCTTATCCGCCTGAATCAAATACAGCGGATCATGCGTCTCACGGTAACACATAGTATAACCATATAATGCCCACGCCTGTCCGCGAGACCAAGTCGACTCATCTTGATAGCCTTGATGTGTATTTTTCTTTCTCACCGCACCTGTCTTTGGATTATAATCAATTACATGATACGTACTGTAATCAGCGCGGAAATGATTCTTCATGGTGGTGTTCGCGTGGCGAACCGCTATTTTATAAAAGGAAGAGTCTCCTGTTAATTTGGTAGCTTCGAACAACAGCTCCAGATTAAGCATATTATCGATAATTACCGGAAAATCCCATTTATCACTGTTGTGATCCCATGACCTTATGCAACCAACCGTTGGATTAAATCGGGTAGCCAATGTTTTTGCAGCCTGTACCAGCACCTTTCGGTCATTGGTATCACCACTCAGCCTGTAAGCGTTTCCCACACTGCAGTAGATCTTAAAGCCCATATCATGGGTTTTCCCGTTGTATTGTTCATCTTTTACCAAGGCTGTATATTTTCTCGCAGCTCGTTTCCAAGCAGTATCGTTTGAGTGTTCATATAAAAACCATAGTACTCCGGGGAAAAAGCCACTTGTCCAATCGCTTCTTTTTACTGCTATTAATTCTCCTTCTTCATTGAGCGACCTCGGTGACACCAGTGATGTGTCCGTTTTACGAACCGCATTCATTTCAGATAACATCAATTTTGATTGAGCCACGGCAAGTTCCCAAACACTATCTTTCTGAAAAGCCGATTGTGCTACACTTATTTTTATACATATAAAAAAAATGATGCAAATGGCTGAAAATTGTTTTTTATGGAAGCATTTTTTTTCAGCTTTTCCATAGCGACGACTGCCGCTTCTATTGAGGGAAACTCGATTCATAAAAAATTAAGGATTGATTGGGATTAATTGAATTTCAAATAACTTCATGAGTTCATCGCCTTTTATGTTATTCGAACGCACTATGATTTTTGTTGCTTGTCTGTTCAAGTCAACTTCACCAAGCTCTTCCAGTGCATATGATTTATTCGGCAGATTTTCTTTTGTGCGTGCTGTTATTCGCTTATTATTTATTTTTAACTCATAGATACTACCTACATTTTCAGCCGTGTATTTAATAACTGCTTTAAAACTAGTTGGTTTTAGCGCCTTCACCGACCATTGTATCTCCTGTTGAATACTTTTCCAGCCTTCTACATAGTATCTATTTGCCTTACCGTCACCATATTTAAAGCCCTCTCCTATTAGTTGCGCATCGAAAGCTAAGAGTTGGTTATTAATGGTAGAAGACAACAGTCGAGCGGAGTCGGCTACTAAGGGTGGATTTTCTATTTCGACGACAACAACAGTATTAACAGGATCCTGTACTTTTCCAGGTATTCTTATCAGTACATCCTCCTGGCTAATTCTCTCCTGCTGCAAGGGGTTCTGTCGATTATTTAACAAATAAACGTTACTTACGACATTCTTTAGACCGCCAACGATCAACCTGCCATCCTTTGGCCATTCAAAGACATGTAAATAAATTCTATTGGCATTTTGTGTAGTTACCCCCCATGATTGAACAGACAAGTTGGAAGGTGTTGTATTAAAAATACTTTCCCTATTCTTATTGATCCATAAACTGATACTATCCAATATTCTCATGTCCTTCACGTCAAAAGCTCCATCCCCTTTTGGACCAATGTTCATTAATAGATTTCCACCTTTAGATGCTGCTTTGGCAAGCAATTGAATAAAAAAAGATGCAGGTTTGTGGCTGTTATCATATTTAGCATATCCGTAAGATTCATTCGTGGTTGGTATAGCCTCCCAATCTCCCTTAACGGGAAAGAACTCCGTCGGCCGATCAGCAGTGTTTTGGTAATCGCCAAAATTACCTTCGGCGCTACGCGCCAACCGGCCGTTCACAATCACATTAGGATCTACCGTTCTAATCGCTTGCAAAATGCGCAGATTCTCTGAGAAAGGTAATTTGTGGGGTGTATCAAACCAAAGTATATCAGGATGATATTTTTTCAGGAGCTCCCGTATCTGTGGAATTGACTTTTCATCTACATACTTTACTGCCTTAGGTAACCAGCTTGGGTGATTATCATACCAATTAGCCCCTCCTTTTAGCTTATCACCTCCAGGATTATCATATTCCCAGTCGTTCCCCGGAGCATCTGGATGTTCCCAGTCGAAGGCGTGTGAGTAATAAAAGCCAAATTTCATGTGATGTTTTCTACACGCTTCCGCAAGCTCCTCCATGGGGTCTTTCTTAAAGGGTGTTTGCTCCCTGATGTCAAAATCTGAAAAATCGGTATCATACATGGCAAAACCGTCGTGATGTTTAGCGGTGATGATAAAATAATTCATTCCTGCTTTTTTAGCGGCTAACACCCATTCTTCGGCATCAAACTTGATTGGATTAAACTGAGTTGCAAGCGTCAAATATTCTTTGCGACTTATTTTTTCTTTTCGCATAAGGTGTTCCGCATAACCGCCTACTTCTTCTCCTTTCCACTCTCCTCCGGCCAACGAGTATATTCCCCAGTGAATGAACATCCCAAATTTAGCTTCCCGCCACCACGCGATACGTTGATCATGCGACAGCATAGAGGCCGTCCACCATCGCTCCTTCGCCTCCCGAATCGCCGCCAAATCTCTTTCTTTTGGATCGTTGTACATCTTTGCGCCCTCATCACCGGCATCCTGTGCATAAAGTACTGTGTTTAATATCAAAGAAAAACTAAATAACGGAAGGAACACAATGTATTTTCGCTTTCTCATTGTCTGATTTTATTAAAAAATAAATGAATTGTTAGGCCATCTGGCGCCAGCTGGACTTTAAAGGCCTCATTATCAAATTGGCTAATTGGCTAATTATTGAAAACGTTTTCCCTAATTAACTACTCAACATTTTAACTACTCAGCCACTCAAAACCAAATAAGTGGATTTCTAATAGGCAGATTTCTAATAACCTCTTCTACCTGCAAGTTATGATCCTGCTTACGCCATAGATCAAACCATTTCTTTTCTTGATAAGCATTTGCACAAAATAATAAGGCAGGTTGTGCAACGGGCCAATTATCCCAATACATAACATCTTTTTTATACGGCCAGTGACCCTTATTTTCAACATACGGAAACATAAATTCCGCTCCTTTCTTTATCGATAATCCATCTTTCGTTTGGTATTCCCATAAGTTATCATTCGGTGTAGAAAGTAGCTGACAAAGCATGACCATTGCATCTAAGTTAAACAAGGAATAGCCGTAGGGTTTGGTGCGCTTTAACTCTCTCGGAAAAGAACCGTCCTTTTCCATCTGGTTTGGTAATAGCACTTCTTTGTATCGCTTGCGGCAAAAATTAAGAAGTTTTTCATCTCCCGTAAGTTTAGCGAATGAAGCAACCTGCATTGTCCAGCAAGTGCCATGATTATTTTCAGCATTCATTTCATCGATGCCATAGGAATGGGTAGTTAACCATTTAAGATAGGAAGAAAACCATTCTTTTATTTGTGCCAATACAGCTGCAGGAAAAGTAACGGAGCTCTTCATCACCAAAACACCTTGGGCTACTTCCATTAAATGAATAGTATCAATAATGCCAATTCCCCTGCCGGTAAATCTTCCCTGAATGGCTTGTGCGTATTGCAGGTTTGGATGCATCCATGTTTGTGGGTTTATAAACCAAGCCTCCAAATGTGTTAACGCCTGTTTAACATATTTTTCGTCGCCCGTGAGCTTATAGGCGGCTGCAAGTGCTCCTATGATTTGACTGAAACGTATCATCGCGCGACGGTGTGCTACAAAATTATCCGGATTGGTCATGCCATCCTTTTGTACATAAGCTCCCTTGAGATTAGCTGGATCGGGCCACCAATAGTCGCCTTCCGAAAAAAAGTCATGCTTCCCTCCTGCGCTTCGTGATGATGTTTCAGCGGTAACGGTAACAGGCAACTGTTGCATGGCCCATTGAGCTTGTTGTAAAATTTGCTTACGCAAAACTTGTTCCGCTTGCTTTTCATAGGATATATCGACGGCTCGATCTGTCCAAGAGATACATAAGCTAGCCAACAACAAGCATATATATGCGGTATAACGATTTAATCTTCTCATGGTCTTGTCATAAATGTAAAAGTTACCTTTTCGATCGTATTCGGCTTTCCCTTTTCAGGTAGAGAAATTGACCCTCGCAGTTTACCGTCTTTTCCTTTTACTATCTTTATTTCCCTAAACTGTACTGCCCATCGTAATTTCATCATTATTTATATTTCTATTATTCACTCCTACCTATTCAGAACTTTACCTCGATCCTTTAAAAGATCTATCCGGTTCAATTTTATAAGGGAATAACTGTATACCGCTTTCCCATTTCTGTCTGAAAATCTAACACATAGGTATTCTTAAGATTTAATTTTTGCAGAGGCGCTTTTCTATGCTGCTTATATGATAATTTTTCCGGCTCTTGTGTGAGCATATTTTCATTGTTCTCTTGAACAGGCCGAGTAGTAATTTCTACAACTTTTACAGGAATAGGAGTTCGAAGTTTACAATTTCCACCTAAATTAGCCTGTATAATTGCTTTTTTTAATTTCCCTTGGCTCCAATCTATATCGACCGTAAAATTCCCTCTCGCTTTAATACCCTTTATGGAGCCTGTTGGCCAAGCGTCGGGCAATGCTGGAAGCAATTGAATTTCACCCGTGTGGCTTTGTAGGAGCATCTCTGTCATTCCCGCTGTCGCTCCAAAATTGCCATCTATCTGAAAAGGTGGATGGGCATCAAAAAGATTGGGATAGGCACCTCCTCCACTCATTTGTCCTTTCTCGAGTTTAGGATCTATATACCTTAACGCATCTTTCAGGATTTTGTAGGCATGATTTCCATCCTGCAAGCGGGCCCACCAATTGGTTTTCCACGCCATAGACCATCCGGTACTTACGTCACCTCTATGGAGAAGCGATTGTTTTGCCGCTGCAGCTAACTCAGGTGTATGCCTAACCGATATTTGGTGACCTGGATATAGGCCAAAAAGCTGGGAAATATGCCGATGTTGATCTTTCGGATCATCCCAGTCTTGATACCATTCTTGCAATTGGCCGTATTGACCAATTTGATAAGGATACAATCGGGCTTTTGCTTTTTCTAAGATCGCTTTGAACTCGCTATCAATATTTAAAATAGTTGAAGCGTTTATACAAGCGTTAAACAACTCCCGGATGATGGCCATGTCCATCGTAGTAGCCATACTCAGTTGGTATTCCTTTCCCTTTATTTTGACTGTATTTTCCGGCGAAGTAGAAGGATTTGTAACGAGGTAATTGCTTTTTGGATCGTTTATCAGCCACGATAACATAAACGCTGCAGCTCCTTTCATCAAAGGATAAGCTTCCTCTTTCAGAAAAACTTGATCACCCGTAAAGAGATAATGATCCCATAAATGTGTACAGAACCAGGCCCCCGCCATGGGCCAAGCCGACCAACGAGGCATCCCTTTTGGATCCCAATCGTAGCCTCCCGGAGGCGATGTCTTCGCCCAAAGATCAGTATTATGATGTGTGACCCAGCCCTTCTGGATATCATAGTTTACTTTAGCAGTTATTGCACCATTGATAGCTAATTCTTTCATGAAATCGAATAAAGGTTGATGACACTCCGACAGATTGGTGTTTTCTGCTAGCCAATAATTCATTTCCGTATTGATATTAGTAGTATAATTACTTCCCCAAGGCGGTTGCACATGATCATTCCAAATACCTTGTAGATTTGTAGGGCGGCTTCCTGGCCGAGAACTTGAAATAAGTAGATAACGTCCAAATTGATAATACAAGGCTTGAAGCGCATTATCTGTTTTTCCTGACGCCAAGCGAAGCATGCGTTCGTTTACAGGAAGTTTTAAGGCTTCGGCATCTGTCCCGAGATCAATAGAAACTCGTTGAAACAAGGTGGTATAATCTACTATATGTTGTTCTTTAAGCCATTCGTAGGGATGCGCAAACGCTTTATCCATCAGAGAGCCCGCTTCTATAGCAGGGTTCTTGCCCGCTAAACCTGGGGACTTGTCAAAGCCATTAAAACTGGTAGCTTCTGTGAGCAATAAGGTGACGGTGCTTGCCCCGGAAATGATCAATTTATTTTCAGAAGCCTTTACCTCTCCATCTTCCGCTTTTATCCTTAAGTGTACTTCAAAATTCATCCCTTCTCCCTTCGGATCCTCGTCATATACAATTTGATTAGGCTCATAGTCGCGATTAGCAACAAATTTTGGTGCCTTCCCCTTAAGTACTAAATAATCGTCTTCAATTGCCTTCGTGTGATATTTTAGTTTACTAGTAAGTGAAGCTTTAAATTGAATGGCATGTGGCTTATCGGCTGTAATTTTTATTGCTATTACTTTATTAGGCCAACTAATAAATGTTTCCCGCGTATAGGTAACTCCTTTATAGGTGTATTTTACGGTAGATATTGCATTTTCAAGATCTAGATCCCGCCTGTAATAAGTTGTTGCAGTATCTTGTCGACCAAAATCAAGCAACAGGTCGCCTAAAGGAAGGTACCTAGCCGAGTAAGGTCCCTGCATTTTTTTCCATAAGGCAGCAGCTTTTTCATAGTCGCCATTGAACACCGCTTTCCTTACTTCCGGAAGGACCTTAGGCCCGTTGTCATTATTGCCTGGATTGGGAAAACCCGACCATAATGTATTATCATTTAGTTGGTAACGCTCTATATTTATCCCACCAAATACCATGGCACCCGTTTTAGCATTTCCTAATGGAAGTGCTTCTTCCCATATAGAAGCTGGTTTCGTATACCACAATTTAAGTGCGTCACCTTGCTTCTGGCCTGTTACCGTTAAGGTAAGTAAACAGCAGCATAGGAGCATAAAAAGAGATATTTTAGGTTTATTCATTTTTTTGTTTTTAATCAGTTCTCGACTTTAACTATTAGCTGCCTTTATCTTTCGAATTACGACCCTAATCGTATCGCTTTAACTATTTCCCAATTCAACCACTCAACGACTTAACCACTAAACAACTCAATTATTCAACGACTTAACTACTCAACCATTCAAAACTCCAATGTTAAAAAAGCCCTTTCCAAACCATCCGACTGTGCACTCACGATGCATTTATTTCCCGTCAGTTTGACCTTAATAATCGCTCTTCCATTATACGCTTGTACCTTACGAGAGCCATCGGAAGTCCCTTGATTTACGATCAACTCTCCATCGCCTATAGCTGAAAAATTCACCCAGTTTTGAGCATCTAAGCATTTCACACCTTTCGCGTCCAACAAATAAACTTGAATAGTTGCTATGTTTCCCTCCTGCTCAATTTTTTCAACGATCATTTTCTTCGGTGTATCCCATTTGGCAGTCTGATAAATTTGGCTGATTTCATCTGTAAGTACTTTCTTTCCAACTTTTGCCACGGCCTTTATATGATTCGCTCCCTCTTTAAGATCTACCATCCACCGTAACCCGGCAGCAGGAAAATCCCGGCTATTTCTCTTCTTTTTACCATAACTTTCTCCGTTAACAATAAGCTCTACTTCCTCTGCATTTGAATAAACTTTGATCATTTTCTTCTCTTCTTTTTCTCCCCATCTAATGGGCCATGAATGTCCATAGATATGCACCATAGGAGCTGCCGTCCAATAAGACTGAAATACGTAATACGCTTCCTTTTTATTAAAATTTCGTTCCACCACACCTTTTTGATTTACATAGGGTATCGGATTATCCGGTCTAACCGGTGTGGAAAAGTCTTTAAATGGCCAATAAGCCGAACCGGTAAGCCAAGGCATTGCTTCTTGCTCCTTTAAATGCCAATCAATCAGATTACAGATATAGCTTTCACTCCAATCGCCATCTTTTGAAACCCTCGCAGCGCCACCAAACAAGGAAGCGTCGCCCGACCGTTCATCGGTGCCTTTACCGCCCGTCACCTCTGCTAATATCTTATCAGGATTTTCTGCATGCCTTCTTGTATGACTGTCACCGCCCCACTCCACATGTAAAAAATGATTCACCTTCTTCATCTCCTCTTCAGATGATTGTTTATAATCCGTATATAAGCCTCTATACCAGCCTGCCCAAATAGAAGGAGAATACACGTCCACAATATCTTTACAGAAATCACATCGCCTGATAGCTGTTTTTCTGGATGGGTCTAATTTATGTGAAAGGTTATTTAATTCTGTCATAAAATGCCGGATCTTCTCTTTATCAAAAATAGAAAAATCACCTGGCCAATCGTTCTCGTTCCCTAATCCCCATATAATAACTGCAGGGTGATTATAATGTTGCTCGATCATATTGGTAAGCATTCTCTTGGCCTGTTCCTTATATGTGTTACCACCGAGACCTCCACGACACCAAGGAATTTCTTCCCAAACTAAGATACCAAGACTATCACAGGCATCTAAAACCACTCGGGATTGTTGATAATGTCCCAAACGGATAAAGTTAACGCCCATTTGCTTCATCATGTTCATTTCCCTGAGAATCATGGCATCTGTCATAGCGGCTGCCACACCTGCATGATCTTCGTGCCGATGCGTACCACGCAATAACAAGCGCTTACCATTTAACAAAAATGGCCCCCTCTCTTTGAACTCAAAATGTCGAAAACCTATTTTTGAAGTGCTTACGAAGGATTCATCATTATTTAGCGTCAGAATAAGTGTATATAAGTACGGTTTCTCAGGACTCCACAATTCGGGTTTTTTCACCGTTAACCCTTCTATGTTGACTTCGCTTCCCAAAATAGATGGAGTTTGCGTTAGGTTTGCTACCTCCTTTCCATTCATATCCAGAAGTTTTACCGACAAGCGTGCTGTTTGGCGTGATGTATGATTTAAAAGTCGCACTCTTATAGGAACCCTTCCTTCTCTTCTCTTTTCATCTAGCTCGGTATTTGCAAAGATCTTATCAATAGACAAGGGTGGAATATATTGTAAATTAAGGTGCCGGTAGATACCACCATAAAGGTTAAAATCAGATAGATCGGAAGGAATCATTTCTAAGTCCCTTGAGTTATCCGCACGAATAGATATGGGTACTTTCCCATTAAACTGTTCTTTGCATATGGAAGTCTCTTTAAAAGCCTTTACTGCATCCGTGATATCTACTGTCCATTCGTCATAACCGCCTACATGCTCACCAACCTTTGTATTATAGACATAAACTGTCGTTTTCTGACCAGCACCCTCAAAGTGGAGCAGTGTCCGACCGTTCTCATAGGGATTATCTATCGATAATTTTTTGCGATACCATCCCGGTCCTTGGTAATAATTCACATCTGGATCTACGGCATCCGTAGCGTTGTAGCAATGTGGAAGATCAACGGTCTCCCATAACGGAACGGATTCCGGGTCACCTTTTCCGACTGGCCTAACAGCTTCCCAAATACCCCCCAAATCACCTTTTAAGAATTCCCATTTTTTGTCGATACGGCTAGTTTGTTGCCCCTGCGAGGTGCAAAAAGTTCCTACTAAAAACAATGTATATAGTAAATAATATTTAAATATAACCATAACGTAACTGTTATTGGCTGATTCACTTTGCAGCTCAACGACTTCAACTATTTAACAAATAACAAATTCAGTATAGATCACCACGTCGTTCCTCTTCGTGATGACGACGCTATGAACACCTCTACAACTATTTCCCTACTCAGCTATTTAAAGACTCAATCCAGCGCCCCACTTTTCATTTGTTTTTTCGGTACTGCATGATTTGCTTTCTCTATTTTTCCTTCCAGTTCGAGCTTAATCACGCTCGCAATCTTATCTGGTGCATTTAAAGGCAATTCGAGTGAGACTCCTGCTTTGGTATTTTCTGCTTTCAGCTTTTGATTAGTAGCTAAAAGCTTCACCGACGAGATTTTATTTTTAATACCAGGAATATCTAACTTGCCGTCGGTTGGCCACTCGAATACCGACAAGTAAAGTATGGTATTATCGCCCGTTTCTTTCATCGTACATCTACCCCAAGCAAATGGCGCCAAAGGGCTCGCTTTCGTGACGTAGATCGCCTCGCTATTTATTTTCATCCATTCTCCTATTTCTTTTAATCGCTCGATACTCGCCTCAGGAAATGTGCCATCTGGTTTTGGACCGACATTCAATAAATAGTTACCACCCTTGGATGCTATATCTATCAAATTTCTTATTAACGTCTCCGTAGATTTCCATTTATTGTCAGAAGTACGGTACCCCCAGGTACCGTTCATCGTCATGCAGGTTTCCCAGTATTTTCCATCTAATTCGCTCAAATTCGGAATTTTTTGTTCGGGTGTTTTGGTATCACCGGGAAAATTGGGGCGTTTTAACCGATCGTTGGTAATAATGCCCGGTTGCAATTTTAGTTGTGCTTGTAATTTCAGTGCTGCCTCATCTGTCATATTTGTTGGCGTATCCCACCAAAGCACGGCAATGTCACCGTAATTAGTCATAAGCTCCCTAACTTGGGGTACAGCAACTTGGTCTATATAGTCATCAAATGTTGCCGTTTCCTGCGCAGGATCCCAATGTCCTTTATGTGCTAAAGTATAGGCATCAATTCGCGCAGAGTCTGGATTAGGCCAACCTTCTCGCATCAATTTCCTTGCCGCAGCTCCACCCGGATTATTCCAATCTTGTGCCTGCGAATAATAAAAGCCTAACTTAATTCCATATTTTTTACATGCCTCCGCCAACGGCTTTAATAGGTCTTTTCCATAGGGAGTGGCGTTCACTACAGTCCATTTACTGGCGGCCGACTTAAAAAGTGCAAATCCATCGTGGTGTTTAGCCGTTATAATCAGGTATTTCATACCCGCTTCCTTAGCCATTCGTACCCATTCATCGGGATTATAGTTAACTGGGTTAAATTTTTTTGCCATATCCTTATACTCAGAAATAGGTATTTTAGATCGGTTCATAATCCACTCTGCTCCCCCTCTTGCTTGCTCATGCCCTTTATAAACGCCTGCAAACTGCGCGTATACGCCCCAATGAATGAACATGCCAAAGCGGGCTTCTGTCCACCATTGCATCCGTTCTTTATCTTTCTCCTGGGCCTGGGCCCATTCTAAAGAAAGGAGGATACAGATTAGCATAGGGTATATCCATCGTAAATGCTGAAAGCTTTTCATATATACTAATTAATTGTTCAACTAAATTAAAACCCGGGCGTTTGCTTATAGCCGTCGTTTCCGAGGCTGCGAGCAATATCTACTTCCGACTGCGGCACTGGCCATAAGGTGTCTCGTACTTGAAATAGACGGGATGCTCCATCAGGATCCTGTGTATTATCCATTACTTCCTTAATAATCTCCCATCGTTTTAAGTCGAAGTAACGTTGGCCTTCTAATGCTAATTCGACCCTCCTTTCTTGTCTAATAAGCTGTCGCATTTCGTTCTGACCGTAACCTTCGTTCAAACTAATAATCGGCATGTTTACATCTGCTCTTGACCTTACCTGATTAACCGCATCAATAACAGATTGATCAGGACCCGATACCTCATTTTTTGCTTCCGCATACATTAACAGCACATCAGCATATCGTAAAAATACCCAATCTTGATCACTTTGCGTAGCATAGCTAGTGGGCCATTTCGTTTCATTGATGTATTTTCTTGGCAAATACCCTCCCAATATATTTTCAAATACCGGATCAAAGGCTGAAGAAGCATCTGTTCCACGCCAAACACCTTCGTAGATAATAGATGCTTTTAGCCGAGGATCTCTGTTTTCGTAAGGATTTTCAGCATCGTACAAGGGCGATTCACTAATGGATTTTCCATCGGTACATGCATAACTATCCACCAGATAATGCATTGGCTGAACTGCTTTGAGATAGGAATACATCATATCTGCCGGACTATACATGTTGGGCGGTAAGAATCTCGCGGAGAACATTATTTCTGGATTGTTATTTTGACCAGGCTTTCTAAAAAGATTTCGATATCCACCTTGGTAAATAGAAAAAATCTTTTCGCTCATAATGGTCTGAGCGGTTTCCGCGGCCGTTGCCCATTGTTTATTCGTTAATAACACCCTCACTTTGTATCCTAAAGCGGCTCCCCGTACGGCATGCCCACTATATGAGGTGTTTGGCAAATTCGCAGCGGCAAAATCGAGATCCTCCAATATTGCTGACAGAACCTGCACTTTGGAAGTCCGTGGCAGCATAGCACTTGCGTCATCAAGCCCTAAAGGCTGTAAGGCTAACGGTACATCGCCATACAATCTCGTCAGTAAGAAATAATAATACGCTCTAAGAAACCTTGCCTCCGCTTTATATACGTTTCTTTCTTCTTCAGATAAAACCGTTATTCTATCAATATTTGCCAGTAATCTATTACAGGCTCCAATTGCTTGGTAAGAGATCGTGTATCCTTCCGTTTGCATGCCTCCGGTGGTAGGCGTAATGCCCGACCTCGAAATGACATTAAAACTGTTAGAGCTGTTCGACACAAAGGCATCATCGGAAAGGCCATCCCAAAGCATAGAAGCACCTCCCCAACCGCCACGAGCTGTTGTAGAGGAGGTAGCATTATATCCCCTGCTTAAAAACTCATAACAACCCGCTAATGCTAGGTCCGCATCGCTTTTTGTCTCCCAAAAATTCTGTTCGGATATTTTATCAGTTGGATTTTTCTCCAGCAGCTCCTTGGTGCAACCTCCCATGGCTAACATGCCAATTATGCTTGCTATTATATATGTTATTTTTAATGAACGGTTCATGGTATTATTTTTAAAAAGTTATACTGGCACCAAATGCAAAGACCTTATTCTGTGGATGTGTTACATATCTTCCTGACACGGCTCCCTCTTCGGATGATACGCCGCGCTCTGGATCTAGGCCTGGAAATTTGGAAAATGTCAACAAATTATCACCGGCAAAGTAAACTCTCAACCCACTTATCCCAATTTTTTCTAATAGGTTGACAGGCAGGTTGTATCCTAGTTGAATGTTTTTTAACCGCAGGAAAGAAGCATCTTTCAGGAAAAAAGAAGAGGCTGTCCTTACATTATTTGCCGCTGGCGTACCTTCGGCACCTACAATGGGCAACGTAGTGCTAGGATTTTCAGGTGTCCAAGCATTCATCCAATCCCGTGTAAATACACCTCCTTGTCTAAAGGGAACAATACCCCAGTCACTGACAAATATTTTCTGCCCTTGAGAACCGAACAAAAAGACAGTCAAATCGAAATTTTTCCAAGTGGCAGAAGCATTAAACGAATAATCAAAATTCGGAAATGCACCCGGCACCACTGTTCGGTCATTGTTATCTACCACATTATCGCCATTGACATCTGCAAATTGAAGATAGCCAGCCTTGGCGGGTATCTGCTGTTTAGGTGCATTGGCCGCCTCTTCATCCGATTGGAAAACACCTATACTTTGTAATAAGTAAAAGCTTCCATAGGGCAAACCTTCGCGGACAATGGTATTTCCCTGAATACGCTCTGCCCCGTAAGTGATTACTTTGTTTCTGTTGGCCTGGATATTTCCACTTACACTTAGCCCAAATTCACCGAAAGTATCGCTGTATTGCAAACCCAGCTCCACCCCTCTATTTCGGAGTTCCCCATAGTTTACTATAGGAGCCGTAAGCCCTATATAGGAAGGGAATGCAGTAGAAGAGGATAGGATATCGGAGGTAACTTTGTTATACCAATCGAAATTTGCAATCAATTTGTTACTGAAGAAACCAAGATCTAGGCCGATGTCGACAACTTTGGTACTTTCCCATTTTATCCTGTTATTAGCCATGTCTTCTTGTCTTGCAGCCTGCTGCAAAGACTCTCCGTATGGATAGGCATAAGATGAATTGAGCACCGTTTGGTAAGGATAGTTGCCTATGTTTTGATTTCCAAGTTTGCCTATTGAAGCTCTCAGCTTCAGATCGCTGACAACCGCTTTTAATTGTTCACCGTAAAAAGGCTCTTCCGAAACTCTCCACCCTCCGGAAACCGAAGGAAAAAAGGCCCATTTTAAGTCAGTTGGGAAACGAGAGGAGGCATCATACCGGGCATTTCCTTCTATTAAATATTTCCCCTTATAATCATAATTTATTCTTCCATAATATGATCTAAGCGACCACTCTTCTGTAAAGCCCTCGTTTGACTGCTGCCCCGCACCGCCGGCATCCAACTCGGGCACATCATTACTGGGAAACTGCATGCGACTACCACCAAGTTTCTGCGTCTTATTGTATTCCACTTGTGTGCCGCCCAGTACCTTAAGATGATGATCACCAAAAGATTTGTCATACGTCAGCTGTGTATAGCCAACGGGATAAACATTATTATCGTCTGTCACTTCCAGGCCCTGCCCTCCCACATCTAATAATCTACTGGGAACATCATTTGGTCCCGCGAACCATAAATATTGTTCAATCACTGGTTTAAATGTGTAGTTTTTAGAAAAACTATAATTCAACCCGCCACTTGTTTTCCATTCCAAACCTTTTAACAATTTCACATTCAGAAACAAGTTTCCCTGCATGTAATAGTTATTAAGTTTTGTGAGGGCATTCTCTGCCACGGCTACCGGGTTTTTATTGGGCGATTGAAAAGGGTAGGCTCTGGAAGTATATCTCCCACTACCATCTGGCAGATAAGGACCATACAAAGGCGATTGACTAATTGTTGAAAGAAATTGGTCTTCACTACCATTCCGTGGATATTTCCGATCTCCATAATTGAGTGTAATACTAGATCCGAAACTAACCCGTTCGTTTATCTTCGAATTAAGGTTTATCTGTAAATTGTATTTTTTAAAAGAAGTTCCGATCATGATATCCGGCTGGTCTACATAACCTAAAATAACATTGTAGGTTGTACCTGCTCCGCCTCCACTTAACGACAAATTGTGCGTTTGCACAGGCACCGTTTCAAACACCGCATCGAGCCAATTAAAATTAGGATATAGATTCTTATCCGTCGCATTGGCATAGGCATTAATCATTTCCTGACTAAATACTGCGTTTGGATTGGTAATTCCCGAGTTTTTTGCAGCCTGATTATAGAGATTCATATAGTCTACGGAGTTATAGACAAAGTCCGGTAAGGATGAGGCTTTTGTAATACCTAAATTATAATCGTAAGTCAGTTTCGCTTTACCTGCTTTCCCTTGCTTGGTAGTCACTAAGATAACGCCGTTTGCTGCTCTAGCACCATAAATAGCAGCCGATGCAGCATCCTTGAGAACAGTTATATTCTCGATAGCCTGTGGATTCAGATTGGTTAAGCTTCCCGGAATGCCATCTACAATAATCAAAGGGGCAGATGATGCTCCATAGGAGCCCAGCCCTCTGACCTGGAGGTTGACATTCTCATTGCCCGCTTCGCCTGACCCTTGTGTGACCCGTAAACCTGGCATGCGGCCCTGAAGTAACTGGGTAGGATTGGTAGCAATACGTTTATTAATAACATCACCATCTACAGAAGCAATTGCACCTGTTAAGTTTACCTTCTTTTGTGTTCCATACCCCACTACTACCACTTCATCCATCTGATTACTTATCTCCGCTAATACAACATTGATCTGCGTTTGTTGATTGACAGGCACTTCTTGACTAGCCATTCCCACTTGGCTAAACAAAAGTATGTCGCTGGAAGTGGCTTGCACCCGGAATAAGCCATTTGCATCTGTGCTGGTGCCTTGTCGTTTTCCTTTAACACGTACACTTACTCCCGGTGCAGTTTCTCCATTAGCTGTGGTCACTTTTCCCGACACATTCACAACCTCTTGAGCCGAAACGGCGAGGGTAAAAAAACAACTACTGAAACTTAAAAAAAAAGCTATAATATATAGCCCATAAGCGGATTTCCCTTTCATCTTAAAAGTTTATAACGGTTAGCCATTATTAGGTTAATGGAGCAAAAATCACGATCTGTAGCCGATTTAAAGGGTATTTTTTGGTCTTTTTGGGGGTATAAAATGGTTTATAGATCGTTTAGATACCCGTTTCCGGGTTAGTTTGATAGATACTTATTAACTTCTTATATTCTTCGTCAGCTGGGAATCTGTATAGTATCAAATAATCCGCTTCTTCCAGGAGATTTTATACCCGTAAGCGATTAAGATCTGGGTGATAAGCCAAGAAGAATAAAGGCGTCAAAAACGCCACTTGCTTGTCATAAACCGAAAATTTAGTGAACTGAGGCGCTCGTCTTTTCGACCGGGGGGTGTGATGGTGGATGCGGGAGCGGAGAAATCTATACCCTTAATTTATAATCGAATAGATTCCCCCGTTGCGCTGGACATCAATGGTTGATGTGAAAAAGAGACTTTAGGTGCCTTCCTATTATTTAGGAGATATTTATTAAACGGGGTCCTTTCCGTTTAGCTTCTTCCTTTTTGGGAATGGATAACTTTAGAACACCCTCTTCATATTTTGCTTCGATCTTGTCCTCATCTAATACGTCTTTAGGAAAGCTAAAGCTCCGCTGAAAAGACTGGTAACTGAATTCTCTACGAGAATACCCTTCTTCATTTTTTTCGTCATCATATTCTTTGCTGGAAGAGATAGTTAGCATATTCCCGTCGAGCTCCACTTTAAAATCATTTTTATCCATTCCCGGGGCTGCCATCTCTACAAGATAATTATCACTTGTCTCTTTAATATTTACAGAGGGAACTGTTGTGCTGGTTGGAGAAAAGCTTGTATTTCCCCAATTGAATAATTCTGGGTTAAAGAAATTGTCGAATAGCGATGGAAAATTATTTCCATTTCTTTTAATA
>DATMSZ010000305.1:0-16369 GCA_035565175.1 Pseudosphingobacterium sp. | reverse complement strand
GTTTTTCACGCCCCTTTTATTGATTTACATCCAGCATTCGAACTTACGGGATCTTGGGAGCGAAGTAAAAAGCTGATTCAAAAAGACTATCCGTTAGTAATAAGCTATCCTTCTCTTGATTCCATATTAGAGGATGACACCGTTGAACTGGTAATTGTTAACACACCAACAGGAACGCATTATGAATTTACCAAGAAAGTACTTGAAGCGGGAAAGCATGCAGTGGTTGAAAAAGCTTTTACTATTACAGCTGCAGAGGCGGAAGAACTAGAGAAGTTAGCGAAAGAAAAAGGACTGAAGTTGGCGGTTTTCCAGAATAGGAGATGGGACAGCGATTTTAAAACGGTTAAAAAAGTAATAGAATCAGGTATTCTAGGTGAAATTGTGGAAGTTACTTTTTCTTATGAAGCATATCTTCCAGCATTAAATACAAAGGCGCATTTAGAGGAACCATCTCCCGCGGCAGGACTAATACGGGATCGTGGACCTCATATGATCGACCAAGCTTTATTTCTTTTTGGCTATCCAAAGGCAATTTTTGCAGATCTAGCCGTTATGCGCACTAACTCTAAAGTAAACGATTATTTCGAGCTCATTCTTTATTATAATGATAAAAGAGTTCGATTAAAGGGAGGCTTTTTGGCGAGAGAAATGGCTCCTTCTTATATTGTACATGGTAAAAAAGGCTCCTTCTTAAAAAGTAGAGCAGATCAGCAAGAAGACAGGCTATTGGCAGGAGAAAAACCTAATAATACCGATTGGTGTGCAGAGCCTGAGGAAGAATGGGGTTTACTGCGTGCAGAGAAAGACGGAAAAGAATTCAGTGAAAAAGTTCCTTCTGAAAAAGGAAATTATCTTGATTTTTATGAAGGGGTGTACCAAGCGATCGTAAACAATAATTCAGAACCTGTAACAGCAAGAGAAGGTGTGCAGACCATGAAACTTATTGAAGCAGCATTGGAAAGTGCAGCGAACGGAGAGGTAGTGAAGCTTTGATAAGAAGGCCTGGGTTGTCGGCTGCGGTGTTGATCCTTAATCCTTAGAAGACCCTAGCGGCCTTTATAAAATGACATCCTGCTTAGAAAAATTATCGACAGAAACTATTATCTTCGATAAAACGTTAAGTTTAATTAAAGGAGATAAGGCATGAGAGGTTTCCGTTTTACTGATTTTCAACCGGATGAAACACCAAAAGGTGGATTTGACAATCTATTGAAGCTTTTTGGACAGCTGTTGAATTATACGGCGGGCGATGCGGAGGAAGCATTGGCATGGATGAATGAGCTGGATAAGCAATACAATCTTACCAATGATGACTATGGCATGGGTGATTTTATCGATGATCTGAAAAACAAAGGGTATCTAACAGAAAACCCTACCGATGGAAGTTTTAAAATAACATCCAAAACTGAACAGACAATCCGCCAATCTGCTTTGGAAGAAATCTTTGGGAAGCTTAAAAAATCTGGAAAAGGAAACCATAATAGTAATAAAAGCGGACTAGGAGAGGAAAAAAATGCTGATCGCCGTGAATATCAATATGGTGATAGTTTGGATCAAATAGACATGACGGCCTCTATTCACAATGCACAGATCAATCATGGTCTGAATAATTTTACATTGACTGAACGTGATCTGGAGGTAGAAGAGAGGGATTACAAGACACTTACATCTACTGTGTTGATGATCGATATTTCACACAGCATGATATTATATGGGGAAGACCGTATCACACCTGCGAAAAAGGTAGCAATGGCATTGGCAGAGCTGATTAGGACACGTTATCCTAAAGATACGTTAGATATTGTTGTTTTTGGTAACGATGCATGGCCTATTAGCTTGAAGGATTTACCGTATTTGCAAGTCGGGCCCTATCATACAAATACTTATGCGGGATTGGAACTTGCTACCGATCTGCTAAGAAGAAGGAAAACGCATAATAAGCAAATCTTTATGATTACAGATGGCAAACCAACGTGCCTGAAGGAAAATGGGCGTTATTACAAAAATAGTATGGGTTTAGATAGGAAAGTAGTAAACAAAACGCTTACTATGGCAGCGCAATGTAAACGTCTGAATATTCCTATTACCACATTTATGATAGCTCGAGATCCGTACCTGCAACAATTTGTAAGGCAGTTTACACAAGTTAATGGGGGTAAAGCTTTTTATAGTTCTTTAAACGGATTGGGAGAATACATTTTTGAGGATTATATAAGAAATAGAAGAAGAACGGTTCGGTGAATTAGCTAATGGATGAATGTGATGATGAGCCATAGGTTAAGTCGTTAAGTAGAAAAATAGTTAAATAGTGGATGAGCTAGTGCGCTGATTTCTGGTAGCCAAGGGCCGGAAATTGACTGGTTAAAAAAATTAATATGACAATTAAGACATTAGGTGAATTAAAATCATCAGGATATAAAAGCAGATCGGTTAAGGAAGAACTAAGGGAAAATTTAATTAAGCAACTGAGAGAACGCGAAGGAGGTTTTGAGGGGGTGCTTGGCTATGATGAAACGGTCATACCTGAACTACAAACGGCGATCCTCTCAAGACATAATGTGCTGTTATTGGGATTACGCGGTCAAGCAAAAACAAGAATTGCGCGGTTGATGGTTAATTTATTGGATGAATATATTCCTTATATAGCGGGGAGTGAGATATTTGACGACCCACTAAATCCAATTTCCTGGTTTGCGAAAGAAGAGATAAAAATAAAAGGAGATGACACGCCTATTGCCTGGTTGCATAGGTCGGAGCGATATACCGAAAAACTGGCAACGCCAGACGTAACGGTGGCGGATCTGGTTGGCGATGTAGATCCTATTAAAGCGGCTACTCATAAGCTCACCTATAACGACGAACGCGTGATACATTTTGGTTTAATCCCACGCGCTCATCGAGGCATTTTTGTTATAAATGAACTCCCAGACCTACAGGCTAGAATCCAAGTAGCTTTGTTTAACATGCTTCAAGAGAAAGATATTCAAATTAGAGGTTTCAAATTGCGTTTGCCGCTGGATATACAATTTGTGTTTACGGCTAATCCGGAGGATTATACCAATCGGGGGTCTATCGTAACTCCTTTAAAAGATCGTATAGAGAGCCAAATATTAACGCATTATCCAAAAACAATAGACATTTCCCGGGCAATAACTTTTCAGGAAGCGAGATTGTCTCCTGAGCAAAGAGCTAAAATTGAAGTAGATGGTCTGCTGAAAAACTTGGTGGAGCAGGTGGCATTCGAGGCACGGAAAAGTGAATTTATTGATCAAAAATCAGGAGTTTCCGCTCGCCTAACAATTTCAGCCTATGAAAATCTTGTAAGTACTGCAGAAAGACGTATGCTGGTAAATAAGGAAGAGGAAACTTTTGCAAGGATTGCCGACCTTGCTGGAATTATACCCGCTATTACGGGTAAAATTGAACTCGTTTATGAAGGAGAGCTGGAAGGGCCTATACATGTGGCAAATAAATTAATAGGAAGCGCTTTACGGAGTTTGTTTATACAATATTTTCCAGATCCGGAAAAAATAAAGAAAACGAAATCAACTAATCCTTATCAAGAAATTATCGACTGGTTCACAATTGGTAACAAACTTGATCTAACAGATGCACTATCTGCTGCGGAATATAAAAAAGTGCTTATGCATGTCCCGGGACTTAAGAAGGTTGTACAAGATCTTCATAAAGATCTTACAGGAAACCAGGAATTGCTTTTAATGGAATTTGTGATACACGGTTTAGCCGAATACTCGCAACTTAGTAAAAATTACCTGAGTGGTGGATTTGCTTTTTCTGATATGTTTGGGAGCCTTTTCAATTCTTCCTTCGAACAAGACGACGAAGATAATCTGGATGATGAAGATTTTAGGTAATTGATATACCTTCCCATTGAGTTTGTTTAAAAAAAGCGTCATTTCGAGTGAAACGCAGTGAAGTCGAGAAATCTTTATAGGTAATAGATCCTTTATCAGATTTTTTCATTGCGCTTTGCTCCGAAAATGACAGCTGCTTTTTCTTGATTACTCCATATAAAAGCAGCCAAATTTTTATCACTTTCTAACCAAAACCGTCCTTATTTAAAATAATTCTAAAAAACTGTTGACAAGTTTTAAAACATATTGTACGTTTGTGCCAAATATGTTTAACTAGATTTATTCTAAATAAAGTGAAAAAACTACTATCATTCAGCCTAATCATGCTAGTAAGTACATTGTTTGCGCCACAAATTTGGGCGCAAATGATCAAAGGTACTGTTCGGAATCGCTCTAACGAGCCAATCGTGGGAGTATCATTATGGATTAAAGGAGCTAGACTTGGGGGAAAAACCAATCAGGAAGGTAAGTATGAAATACAGGGATTAAAAGCGGGTAATTATATCCTTGTGTTATCGGCTGTTGGAATTCAGCGGCAAGAACGTTCTGTTTACCTTGCCGGAGAGCAAGAGCTTATAGAAGACTTTGTAGTCGATGCAACAAATGAACAATTGCAAGAGGTCGTAGTATCTTCTAATAAAAAGCAATATAAAGTAGATACCACGTCCACCAGCTTGCGTTTAAATGAACCTTTATTGGAGATTCCACAGAACATTCAGGTTGTAACGAACAAAGCATTATCGGATCAACAGGTAATCAGCATGAGTGACGGGCTAATACGAAATGTAAGCGGAGCGGTAAGATTGGAACATTGGGGAGATTTGTATGCCAATATAAACATGCGAGGTTCTCAAATTCAGGCTTTTAGAAATGGGTTTAATGTAGTTGGTTCTTATTGGGGGCCGATAACAGAGGATATGAGTTTCGTAGATCATATTGAGTTTGTAAAAGGGCCAGCTGGTTTTATGTTGGCAAATGGGGATCCGAGTGGCTTATACAATGTGGTAACCAAAAAACCAACGGGGATAACAAAAGGTGAAGCTAGCTTATCAATGGGAAGTTTTGATCTGTTCCGGGCCACACTTGATCTGGATGGAAAATTAAGTAAAGATGGGAAACTGCTATACAGGTTAAATGTAATGGGACAAAATAAGGGTTCTCATCGTCCTTATGAGTATAACGATCGTTACAGTATTGCCCCTGTAATATCTTATCAAGTAGATGAGAAAACAAAATTAACTGCCGAATATACATTGCAGCATGTTAGGATGTCTGAAGTAGGGTCTTATTATGTTTTCGGACCGGAAGCACAAGGATACGCGACACTGCCGGTGGAATTTACAATGACAAATCCGGGTATTCCTCCTACAAATATTAATGATCATAGCATGTTTGTGACGCTGGAACATAAATTTAATGATCATTGGAAGTTAACGGCGCAAGGATCCTATTTTTTCTATGATCAGGTTGGTTACAGTTCATGGCCATCGAAGGTCAATGCGGATCAAACCGTTATAAGAAATGTTGGCATCTGGGACGCGCAAAGCAGAATGGCCCTGGGGCAGGTATTCCTGAATGGAGATATTCAGACCGGAGCTATCAGGCATCGTATCCTAGCTGGAATAGACATGGGAAAAAAGACCTATATAGCCGACTGGGGACAATCCCATGATCTAGATCGTGATAGTGCCACTTTATATTTTGACCCCTTAAATCCTACTTATGGAGTGCCTACGAATGGTTTGCCAAACTTTGATAGAAATACGAGCTTGACTTCAAGAGCCTTGGCTGCCGGTGGCTTGCAAGGGCAACGTTACACCGGTTTGTACTTTCAGGATGAGCTTGGCTTTTTTGAAAATAGAGTGCGATTAACATTGGCAGGTCGTTATACTTCTGCAAGCCAGTACTATGGTGATGACACAGATGAAGCTAAACATTTTACACCAAGAGTGGGGGTGAGCTTTTCGGTTGATAAAAGCATGTCAATTTATGCTTTGTATGATCAAGCATTTATACCGCAAAGTGCTTCTGGCACCATCGAGAACGGTGGAGAACTAAAGCCAATCACGGGAAACAACACGGAATTTGGTATCAAAAAAGACTGGTTTAATGGCCGATGGAATACAACTGTTTCGGTATACAGAATCCTTAAAAATAATGAATTAACGGCTGGACCAAATAGTACACCCACCAACCCAACCAGCATTGTGTTAGGACAAAAAAAGGCGCAAGGATTTGAATTTGATATGCGAGGTAATGTAACGCAAGACTTCAGTATAATTGCAAATTATGCGTATACGGATTCAAAGGTTAATAAAGTGACACCTGGTGTATCGGGCATCACCTTAGGTCAGGTTGTTCCTGGTTTCTCTAAGCATGTTATCAATGGATGGGCCAATTATAAATTACCTGTAAAAGCATTAAAGGGGGTTGGAATATCTGCCGGGTTTACCGGTTTGTTAGAGCGTGCTACCGATAACTGGGGAGATTCGGATCTTCGTTTACCGAACTACTACAAGGTTGATGGTGGTATTTTCTGGGAAGGAACCAAAATGCGTATTACCGCGAATGCCTTTAATATTTTCGATAAATATTTATATAGTGGTTCTTATTATGCCTGGTTAAGCAGTTATTATTGGCAGACGGAAGCTCCCAGAAATTACAGATTGAGCGTGAGCTATAGTTTTTAGGTTAAATATAAAGTAGTGTTTTGTTCGAGAGAGTGGTAGATATGACCACTCTCTTTTTGTTTCTCGCCCTCACCTCGACACACCGAACTTTAACCAACTTAAAGGAGTTCATATTCACCGACGGAAAGCTATTTCGCTAAATAGGAATGGCTGGATAACATAAGCTAATCTGTCTTTCTATTTACATATTTCTAATGCTTTAGTTTCGAATGCTGATTTTTTTTAGCTTCAAAGCTATAGAGTAAATAGAAAAGGGAAGGAAGTATGAAAACACTACCAAGCAAAAGTGCCCAAGCCAGTGAATCAATCGTTTTATTTAGACCTGCTTCGTCTATTAGAGAAAGCGCTGAACCGTCTTTTAGTAGCACTATTTTTGGGAAATGTGTATAGGTAGCCGCTAGTAAAATCATACTTATCTGAAAACCCGCCAACAAACGTATAAAAATGCCTTTATTTTTATCAAGAGATAACCATAATACGACGAGTGAAATACTGGCAGCGGCAATAGCTATATTTCCAACCCAATGTCCAAAAATCCAATCAAGCAATGGAATTTGTTCAGCTTGTGCGGCGAGAAAAACAAATGCACCGCTAATAAAGGCAGCAATAACCATTTTTTTTGCTACTTTAATAAAATGCTGCTTCTCTTCCTTCGTGTTTACCTCTCCAATAATATAGATAGCGGCCAAGAAACCGCAGATGCATACGGTAAAGAGTCCCACAGTAATACCAAACCAGTTTAACCAACTATAAATATAAGCCGATAGGAAACTGCCCGCCCCCTTATCTATCTTCCGACTTACAGTGCTTGCAGCAATAATGCCTAAGAAAAAGGGTGTTATAGCGCTTGAATAAATGAAGATACGATTATATATTTTCTGCATATTATCCTCTATAGCATCATAATTTCTGAACACAAATGCGGTGCCTCTGGCAATAATACCCAACAGCATCGCAGTAAGCGGTATATGCACAAAAATTGACATAGTAGTATATATGTGGGGGAAACCAACGAACAGAATCACAATCGCTATGATAAGCCACATATGATTTGCTTCCCAAATCGGTCCGATTGCCCGATACATAGTATGTCGGGTTTTATTTCTATTTTCCCCCGTAGAAATCAGCTCGATAATTCCAGCACCAAAGTCTGCGCCCCCCAACAATAAATATAACCATATAGAGGCCCACAAGAAAGCAATTACTACATATAGCATATTATGAATGTTTAATAGTCAATTCGTGATCATGTATATCATAAATTTTTCCCACCATTTTTATTTGTCTATACAATAAAAACATGACAATTAATGATAGTGAAATATAGACTGCCGTAAAAATGTAAAAAGAATACGCAATTCCCGGCATGGGGGTAACAGCATCTGCTGTACGCATTACTCCATGTATAATCCACGGTTGTCGTCCAATTTCGGTAACCATCCATCCTGCTTCAATCGCGATAAATCCCATGGGAATGGCTATTACGAATAATTTATACAACCACTTACTTCTCAACCAGGTCTTCTTTTTTAAAAGCGCGATAAAATAGATGAGGGCCACGAGCATCATAAGCATTCCGAGCCCCACCATCACTTGAAACGAATAGTGGGTAATGGCAACAGGAGGATGATTCTCCTTTGGAATTTCATTTAGGCCCTTTACAGCTTTTTCACTATCACCATGCGCCATCCAACTTAGTAGGCCAGGAATTTTAATAGCATAGTTAACCTTCGCTTCATCTTCATTGACGATTCCACCTATGATAAGAGGGGCTCTTTTTTCTGTTTCGAAATGGGCTTCCATGGCTGCTAATTTCGCAGGTTGTCGTTTGGCAACATCTTTCGCTGAAATGTCACCACTTAAAGGCTGTAATAGGGCGGCAACTGTTCCAAAAATCGCGGCAATACGAAAGGCTTTTTGATGAAATAACACATTTCTACCTTTTAACACCATTAAAGCATGTACACCTGCTACGGCAAAGCCAGTAGCTACAAAAGCAGCGAGTGTCATATGAAGCGCTTGCGAAAACCAAGCATCGTTGAACATAGCTTTGATAGGATCGATGTGAAGGTATTCACCATCTATATAATCAAATCCTGCTGGACTATTCATCCACGCATTAGCTGCTACCACTAATATACCAGATGCTAAACCGCTAACACCTACAATAACTCCTGTAAACCAGTGAAACCAAGGGTTAAATTTGCCCCATCCGTATAGAAAAAAACCAAGTGCGATGGCTTCGATAAAGAAGGCGGTTCCTTCTAGTGAAAAGGGCATTCCAAATATGGGGCCAGCGTGCTCCATAAAGGTTGGCCAAAGCAAACCTAACTCGAAAGAAAGAACGGTTCCTGAAACAGCCCCTGTGGCAAAAAAAATGGCCACCCCTTTACTCCAGGCCTTTGTGACATTTCTGTAGACTTCTTGACCCGTTCTTAGCCATTTATAGTGTGCTACAGCCATAAAAAACGGCATGACCATTCCTATACAGGCAAAAATTATATGGAATCCCAATGATAGGGCCATTTGGGAGCGGGCGGCGAGGAAATCGTCCATAACGACAAATTTTTTGTGAAGGCAGCCACATACATACGCAGCTGTACCTCCTCAAAGATAAGCGTTACAGTACGTAATAAATGTATCTGGAAGAGCTTGAATGAAACATTTTTCTATTTAGAATGATTTTAATCTACAGCTTTGCTATAATCCAGCCTTCATATCATGCCAACGTTTAACCATTGCCCATGAAACAGCTCCTTCGTAAGTAATGGTCTTATCGGGGGTAATTTTTACTATATACATGCCTGTCCAATTAAAAGGACTAACAGCCGGAAAACTCGGATATCCTCCGCTGTTAATAATTTCATTAATGGGGTGATGGGTCACAAACAAGGTGATTTTGTTGTCAACAGGAGTATTCTTTAACAATTCAATCAGACCGAGAAATAAACTTTCATTATTATGTGAAGGATGATTTAGCGCAGCGTTCTGTACGAGAGGTAATCCGAGCTCCATTAGTTCTGCCGTTTCTATTGCCCTACGGAATTCACTGGTATATATCCGTGCAATGGGATAGCCGAGCGCTTTCAGGTTGGCGCCGAGCTCTCTTGATCGGGTTCTTCCTTCTTCATTCAGCTGCCTGGCCAAAGATCTGTCACTAGACTTCCACCAATTGGAAGGCCCCTCATCATCGTGGTTGAGCGAATAATCTACTCCTTGATCTGCGTCAGCATGACGAAGAACAAATGCGTAGGTTTCATTTGCGATAGGAAGCTTTTGCAAAGTTGTCCATCCCTTTAAATAAGAGTTATAGGTATCTGTTGCGCCTTTTCCATTATAAGTTATTTGCGGCTTAACATGGTTGTTGTCTGTTGCACCGAAAGCATAAATGCGTGTTTTGGTTTCGGGAGACTCTTTTGGTGCAATATCGATAGCTGCTACTTCTCCAGAAGTTAGGCGCTTGATAAGCCCTTCCGGACTGATCGTTATATTTGTATCATCAGTAGTATAAATAGCTGCTTGGTTAGTAGTGATTTGGAAGTCGTTTTTGTTAACAAATAGCAACTTGCCATCATACTCAGAAGACGTTACCTGTAGGGAGGAAGGGCCGTTCTCTTTGTCTTTTTTGCAACTCAGAAGAACAAATCCTATTAAAACAATAACCAAATAAGATTTTTTCATATTTTCTTGTAAAAATACGATGAATCATTTTATCAGATTAATGGTCGATTTGCGGTTTATGTGATATATTGTGAAGAGACCTAGTTAAAATACCCATATAATTAAAAATATGTAGGCAATTTGTGATGGAATTCGCGAAAAAAATGTTGCTTATAGAATTCCCCCTATTAAACGTATGTAACAAGCGTTTAATAGGGGGAATCGGTTTTGTATTAATTTGTTTCTATATTTAAACTTCCGGAACTTACGGCTACTTCTACTGGAACACCACCTCCATTAATTTTTCCTGTTACTTTATCTTTTTCTTGCGAACCTGAGAAGTTGCTAATGGATGGAAGATTCACTTTTGTGGCTCTCAAATCTAAATCCATGCCTTTATTCTTAGGTAAATGGAGATTAACCTGACCGGCGGAAACGGCAATTTTTACATATTTGTCTACAGATAGCATGCTGACTGAGGTACTTCCTGCACTGGTGGCCAGATCAACACTTCCTTCCATGCGATCAACCCGAATGCTTCCTCCAGAAGTTTTGGCTACCAGTTCGCCATTTATACCTTCAGCTTTAATACTTCCACCACTCGTAATAGCATTAATGGCACCTTTTAAATCACCTAGGCTTATAGATCCACCCGAAGTGGTAAGATTAATATTTCCCGATGAGGCTTGAGCAGAGATACTTCCGCCACTAGTTTTCATATTCACGCTATTATTCATATTGCTTATCTGGATACTTCCACCTGAGGTATTACCTGTTGCTACCCCTGTAAGTCCGCTAAGCGATAAACTTCCACCGCTCGTTTTAAGATTGGTTGATGCATTTTTAGGTACATAAGCTTTAAAGGAAATAGAAAGCGAATTCTTCCAATCATTAAACCCCTTTTTTTGTTTTGCGATTACTACTAATTGCCCACCGTTCGTAGTAATATCCAGATCGTAGCCTTCTTTAAGGCGCTTGTCTATTTCGTCTTTGCTCAAATTTTTATTCCCATTATTCCCTCGTATATACACTTCTAGTTTAGCATCGGCATTGTTTACACCTTCTACTGACAGGCTGCCGCCAGAAGTTTGCATGTCAACAGAACGTATATTGGCACTGCTCAATGACTTAGTCAGATAGGGAATACGTTGATCTTGTGCAAAGGCCGTGATGTAGCTACTACATATGACAACAAAGAGGTATATTCTTTTCATAAGGATTTTTGTTAAGAGACGCTGGTAAATTAAGAATGTTGCATGTTAAATTTACCGTTGATCTGTTTTGTTTATTAGTTTATCGTTTTATTTATCACTCATCCCGCAATGATTTTGTTGGATTAGCCATTGCTGTTTTTAGTGTTTGTATCCCTAAGACAGCTAATGCAATAATCAACATTGCTACAGCGCTGATTAAAAATACCCACCAACTTATTTCAGTCTTATAGGCGAAGTCTTTTAACCATTCATGAACCACCCACCAAGCGATAGGAGC
This sequence comes from Pseudosphingobacterium sp., assembly GCA_035565175.1. Lineage (GTDB taxonomy): Bacteria > Bacteroidota > Bacteroidia > Sphingobacteriales > Sphingobacteriaceae > Olivibacter. The sequence continues at coordinate 4,650 of DATMSZ010000305.1, read as the reverse complement.
TGCAATAGCAAAGGCAATCAATACCAACCGAATAAAATCTTTAGACAATAAGGTTATAATCTGCATAATGGTGGCCCCCAACACTTTTCTAATTCCCACTTCCTTTGTACGGCTGTTAGTTGTGTACGTAACCAAGCCGAGTAATCCCAGGCAGCTGATAAAAATGGCTAAACCGGTGGCCCAGCCTAAAAGAGATGCCGTAGCTTGTTCCTTTTTATAAAACTTTTGAATCGTATCATCGATAAAGTCATATTTAAAATCACCTTCCGGATAGACCTCTTTATATAATTTCTCAATGCTTGCCACAACCTTTGGCCAATTGGAAGGCTCGGATTGCAATTTTATATGGAAGATGTTTCCTGGTCGACTTTGGAACATCACCGGGGCTATCTCCGCACGCATGGTTTGTGTATGAAAGTCGTTCATGACACCCACGATAGGCACTTGCTTATCATTATAGGTGATAAATTTACCTAAAACCTTTTCCGACTCCAAGAAGCCTATTGCTTTGGCGAAACGTTCATTCACTACTATTTCGGTTATCGAATCACTCTGCACTGCCTGACGACCGGCAATTAATCGGATTTGATAGAGTTCAAAATAGTCTTCATCACCCCAACGTATGTGAACATTTGGTTTTATTTCCTCTTTACCATTGTGGTAAGTGATATTCGATAAAGCACCTCCTTCCATTGCTGGAGCGGCAAAGCCATTACTAACCATGGCTACGCCGGGTATGGCTGCCAGGCGTTGCTTTATCTGTACACGATGTATGTCTACGGTATCCCGAGGGGTACTAAAGGTTAAAATTGCTTCTTTTTCAAAACCCATATCTGCATGGAGCACAAAGTAAATCTGTTTACTGATCAATACGGTAGAGATGACGAAGAATTGTGCTATTATAAATTGCGAAACGGTAAGGCCTTTTCTTATTAACGTTTGTCGAGATTGCCCAAAGCTTAACAACTGCAGATTTTTTAAGACCTGCACAGGTTTGTAGCCAGACAATATAAAAGCAGGATAAAGACCGGCCAAAATACTTACAGAAATGGTAATGAGGACTAAGTATAGAATCATTTTTCGATCTCCCAGAAAGGAAAGTGTTAATCCTTCGGGGATGAAGGCTGTAAACGCGTGGAGTAAGAAGGGAACAATTAAAACAGACAATAGCGTGGCTAGTAATGTCATAAAAAATGTTTCTCCTAGAAATTGGAGTATTAAATGCTTTTTCTTACTACCCATAGATTTTCTAATGCCTACTTCTTTTGCCCGTTTGGAGGCTTGTGCCGTGGTTAAATTAATGTAGTTAATACAGCCTAATAACAAAAGGAAGGACGCAATTACTATTAATCCATATAGGGTAGGCTTATGCGCAATTCTGGAGTCAAAACTTTGATAACGATTATCAAAATGCATATCAGCCAAAGGCAAAAGTGACAAATTGATTTTTGAGAAATAACTGTCTTTCTTCTTGTGTTTGTTGTATAGCACGTTTAATTCTTTACTGACTTGCAGTGGCGTTTCATGAGGAGCGATCTTAACGAATAAAGCCGAATACGACATCCAATCATTCCAAACATCAAACATAAGGTCTTCTTTCAAGGCGCTAGTTTCAATGCTATTAACGGAGATAAATTCTTTTCCGCGAAAATCACTTATTTGCTTAAGATCTTGAACAATTCCTGTAACGGTTACCTCTAGATCATTATAGGTAAGTCTATTGCCTATTATTTCTGCCGCAGGCGTATTTGGAAAGTAGGCTGACGCGCTGCTCTGGGTGAGCACAACCTGAAATGGTTGAAGGAGTGCGCTGGCGGGATCACCTGCTATCCAGTGGTAATTAAGTAAATGCAAATAGTCTAAATTAGTAAAAACGATCCCCTCCTGCTTTTTAAAAGTGATCAGTTTGCCCTCACCTCGATTAATATGTACATCTGCCTTTGTATCTCCCGGAAAGCTGAAAATAGGTATAGCTTGCTCAATCCCAGATACCTCCTCTTTAACTACTTTTGATAAAGGTGCCGGTACTGCAGCGCTATGACTTTCGAAACCATCCCTATTCATATCTAAGACAATGCGATATATACGATCTTTATCCGATTCAAATTGATCAAAACTAAATTCGTAAGACACAATCATGAAAATAACCAGCGAAGCGCTTATACCAATTGCTAAACCTACTATATTAATAAGAGAGAAAAATCTATGTCTCCATAGGTTTCGCAATGTGACAATGAAAAAGTTTTTTAACATCGTGTTTTCTTTTATGGTGTTTCACTCATCCCTTAAACTATCTACCGGATTGACGGTCGCTGCTTTAACTGCTTGAATGCCTATTGTTAGCAGTGCAATAAACATCGCCACCATGCCTGCTAATACAAACATCCACCATTGAATAGTTATCTTATAGGCAAAATCATCCAGCCATCGAGTCATTACCCACCAAGCAATGGGCGCCGCAATAAGAAAGGCGACAAGCAGCAGCTTAATAAAATTCTTTGATAAAAGCTGCATGATATCCACAACGGAAGCCCCTAATACTTTCCGGATACCAATCTCTTTCGTGCGTTGTTGGGTAGCAAAGATTACTAAACCTAATAAACCGATGCAAGCAATAATGATGGATAGCAAACTGAAAATACCGATAATTTTGCCTGTACGCTGATCAGATTCATATTGCATGGCCAGATCGTCACGTAAAAAACTATATTCAAATGGAGCATTGGGTGAAAACGTTTTCCACAAATGTTCCATCTCTTTTAATATAGGCGACAGATCTCCCGGTTTTACCCTTATCACAAGAAAAGAAGACGGAATATCATATGACCTAGAGGATTTATGAAAGAGGGCAAACGGTATAATAGGGCTGTGCAATGATTCGGTATTAAAATCTTTCATGATACCGATAATCTGATAGGATTCTGCAGCATTTCCTCCAGGATACTTAATAAATTTTCCCAAGGGATTTTTATAACCCATCCGTTTGGCAGCTGTTTCATTTATTAAAACTGCTCGTGAATTATCGAAACCGGCTTCAAACCCTCTTCCCTGCAACAGTCGGATATCCAATGTTTTTACAAAGTCATCATCTGTGAGGTATGACGACAAGGTAATATCTTTTGCAATCGGTTGATCGCCGTTACTGCTCAAAGGGACATAAAAATCACCAAAGGCCCCTCTGCCAGGTATGCTTGTGCTAACGCTTGCATCGATTACATGAGAAGATTTTTTTAGTTCTTCCTTAAAACTCTCTTCGCTGTTACCTAATCTTTTGCTATTTGGTAATACTAATACATTCTCTTTATCCAATCCTAAGTCGTGGATTTGCGTATATCTTAATTGCTGATAAACAATTAAACTACAAATAGCCAAAGCAGTAGAAACAGAAAACTGGAATATAATCAAACCGCTTCTCATTCCTTGGTGTTTCAATGGACTTTTGGCTCCTTTCAATATGGAAATCGGAGCCAATGAACTAAGGTAGAATGCTGGATAACTACCTGCTAATAAAGTGCACAATACAACTATCAACAATAAGTAAATCCAATTTCCATCTATCCACAAAGAACTGAATACAATTGTTTTGTCTGCTAACTGATTAAAATAGGGGATAATAAAGTAAACAAAAGCAAGGGAGAGTATACAAGCAAGCGTACTTAAAAGAAGTGCTTCTATATAAAACTGTTTCGTTAACTGCCTCTTCGTTGATCCAACCACCTTTCGGACACCTATTTCCTTTGCTCTTCTGGAGGCGTTGGCAGTTGATAGGTTCATGAAATTTACACAAGCTAGTAATAAAATAAAGAAGGCTATTATTGAAAAGAAATAAACATATTTAATGTTTCCCTGGTCGGTAACTGTGGAGAGGATATTTGCTGAATGTAAATGTATAGCTGTTAACGCTTGTAAATGTAGGTCCCATTTACCGCCTTTTTTTAAGAACGCATCATAGGGTTGGCCAATGCGGTCAAATGCACTGGCCGCTTGTTGTCTCATCATCGTGGGAAATTTGGATTCCAAACGTTGAATGGCAGCGATATCATATGGCACGTGAGGCTTGAACTTAACATATGTTGCTACATTTAACCAAACCCAACTCCAGTCGAAATACTTCACATCGTTTTCGTTCGTAATTGGAATGAGAAAGTCGAAGGTTAAGGATGTAGGCGTCTTATTATCGGCTAAAATGGCCGTAACCAAGTATGGATTACTGTCGCCTTCTATTTCTAATGTTTTGCCGATGGGGTCATTATTCCCAAAGTATTTTTGAGCCATCGTATTTGAAATTACGATGCTGTGCGAATTCATCAGACAAGTATTCCTGTCTCCTTGGCTTAAGGGATAATCTAACAATTGTAAAAAGTTCGAATCAACGCTTAAAATCCTGTCTTCTGTAAAAAACTTTTCTTGAGAAGAAGGGGAGGCCGCACGAACTACTTTTGCCCCTGGCCGATAAATTCGGGCGTAGCTTTCTATTTCTGGGAAGTTATCCATAAGGGCTCTGCCTGCTGGAGGAGGTGTATAGCCCGCATAAAATGCCTCTTCACCCATCTTGCCGCTCATATTAACACGAAAAATACGATCGGCATCGGAAAACTGCTTATCGTATTGAAGCTCACTCCGAATGAAAAGTGCTATTAACACTACACA
>DATMSZ010000304.1:0-12666 GCA_035565175.1 Pseudosphingobacterium sp. | reverse complement strand
AAATGTTTATCCAACAAATTAAAATAAGCGGTTACGATTTCTTCATTTCTATTCATCTACTACCGGAGTTTAGTCAACGAAGTTTTATTTTAGCTTTTGCATAAAAAAATCTACAGTCCGCTGCCAGGCCAATTGCGCTGCCCCCTTATCATACCTTGGCGTTGTATCGTTATGAAAGCCATGGTTTGCATTCGCATACATAAAAACGGTGTATGCTTTATGATTTTCTTTTAGGGCTTTTTCGTAAGCAGGCCATCCTTCATTCACACGGGTATCGAGTTCAGCATAATGCAATAAAAGAGGAGCTTCTATTTGAGAAACGTCTTCTTCCGCAGGCTGACCACCATAAAAAGGAACTGCTGCAGCTAAATCGGGAAGCCGTATAGCCATCATATTAGCAATCCATCCGCCAAAACAAAAACCAACTACACCCACCCTACCGTTACAGAACTCACTTGTTCTTAAGTATTCAAATCCTGCTATAAAATCTTCGAGCATTTCATTTCTATCCCGTTTACTCTGTAGCGTACGACCATCGTCATCATTGCCCGGATAGCCACCTAAAGGGCTCAATGCATCGGGTGCTAGACTAACAAAACCTGCTAAAGCGGCTCTTCTGGCTACATCTTCTATATGTGGGTTGAGCCCTCTATTCTCGTGTACAACTACAATGCCTCCTAATTTCTTCTGATTCCCTTTAGGCATACATAAAAGCGCTTTAATGTTGCCCCCTCCTTTTGGCGAGGAATAGTTAATGTAACTTGAAGTGATTCGGGGATCATCTGCTTTTATCTGAATAGCATCTTGATAATCCGGCATTAAAAAGCTCATCAACGAAGTAACGGTAACACCACCAACGGCATAGATTGAAAGTCGTTGCATAAAATCTCGCCTTGTTATACGATTATGTGCATAATCATCATATAGATCGAAAACTTCCTGTTTTATGTCTTCTTTTTTTAGGTTTTCCATAATAGAGATCTTCTTTTTTGCTTTATAAATTTAGTGATCTTAATTTTCATATACGCTTATTACCTATATAAAAATTACATTATGCTAGGTATACGCTGAATATAGTGTTGAGAGCTGAAAGTATATCATGCTACGTTCTATTTTGATGGCGTTCCTTTAGTAACATTTTATCAACGCTAAGGTTTACAACTCCACAGGACCGTGAGATAAACGAAATTTAAAATTAAGAACATTAAGTGTCGGCAATTGTTATATTCATTGAACGGTTTTAATCATCTGCTTTCGATATTGATTATGAATGATTATGACATTGAAATTATTGCAGCTCCGTCTATTTTAGGGTTGAAGCCTAACGGTGTAGAACATCTTGCGGCAAGTTTGTTGGCCGCAGGCCTTGCAGATCTAGTAAAATCTCGACACCACGTTATCCATGCTCCCACATTAAACAAATTGTACAATCATCAACGAGATCTTAAGGCCAATTGCCTGAACACTATTCCAATCCGGAATTTTTCTATTACATTGGGTAACATAGTTTTGAATTCAATAAACAAACAGTGTTTTGCTTTAGTGTTGGGGGGAGATTGCAGTATCCTTATTGGTATCCTGCAGGCCTTAAAAACAAAGGGGTTATACGGATTAATTTTCATCGATGCACACGCAGATTTTTATGAACCTGAAAAATCTATTACCGGCGAAGTAGCAGACATGGACTTAGCCATCGTAACAGGCCGGGGCCCTGAATCATTAATCAATATCAACAACCAGTGCCCTTACGTAAAAGACGAACATGTCGTTCATATTGGACAACGGGATTGGGAAGAAACCAAAAAATTCGGATCGCAGGATATTCTCCAAACGTCTATACCCTGTTTCGACCTAGGATTCATTAAAAAAAATGGTATTCAGCAAACAACCAATAAAGTTGTACAACACATTAAAAACTTACCTATTGAAGGTTGCTGGATACATTTCGATACAGATGTCCTCGCGGATGAAATCAATCCTGCCGTTGAATACCGTCTGCCAGGCGGCCTACAGTTCGAGCAGGTGGAATATTGTCTCAGAAACTTATTGTTAACAGGAAAGATAGCAGGGATGAGCGTAACCATTTTCAATCCCACCTTCGATGTGAGCGGCAATATCGCAAACAATATAGTTCAATCTATGGGCAAAGCATTTGACCTTAACTTTGCACAATCAGTTTATTAGAATAATGAAATTATTCGGGAGCTTAGTTTGGTCTGAGAGATTTATGCACCACTTTCTGATCTATATATTGAATAAGGCAAACAACTATCAAGATAAATATAAGTACATATTTCATGTCAACCAAGACGGAAATTAATGGATTTATTAATACCGGTCGGTATAAGAACAAAGCGCTCCCCGCTAATACACTTATACTGACGGCTAGTAGAAGTGCTTTTATGTATGATCCAAACACATTAGCCTGAACAAAAACCTTTCGGGTAACAATCGCAGCAAAACCATAAGGCAAGCTCATTTCGGGCTCTTTCTTCAGTGCATCAACAAGTAGCGCTTCTATTTCCTTATCCGTCATTTCCTTTGTGGGCTTTCTCATATCATCCATTTCTTAAGTATGTCACCAATTTTTCTTTTAACAATTTCCGTGCTCTGGAAAGGTAGCTTTTCACGGTTCCCTCCGGCATTCCTGTAATTTCCTGTATCTCCAAATAACTGAATTCTTCCAGATGGTACAAGGTTAACACGGTCCGATACGGTAACGGCAACTGCTTTATCAGATGTTGTACATATGCCGAAACATCTTTTTTTATCAGTAATTTTTCAGGAGTATCTTCGCTAAAATGATAATTGTCAAGTTCCAGATTGTCTCCTGCGATTTTATTTATGTTTTCACTTTTATACTTCTGTAAATGATTAAGCGAGGTAAGGTAGGCAATCCTAGCGATCCAAGTGCTCAACTTAGACTGAAAATTGAAGGTTCCCAATCCTTTGTAAACCTTAATAAATACTTCCTGACAAACATCCATTACTTCCTCGTCGCTTTTTATAAGTTTACATGTTACATGAAGCACCAGCTTTTCATATTGTTTAACCAATATTTCGAAAGCGCTGGCATTTCCTTTTAATATTTTAGCAACTAACTCCTCTTCAGGTAACATGGCACATTAGACAAAAGTAAGACCTAGAATGTTGCAGCTCTTCGAAATTAAAACTTACTTTAAAAGAAGGATTTAATTGCAACATTTTGAAACTACTCCTTGTCTACTAGGCAATTGATTTAGTTTAAAAATTTATACTATTTAAAGATATGGCACATATAGAAAGTATACTGATCTCCATCGCCTTTTTTGCAACTACATTAATGTTGGTTGTTGCGATACTCAATTTTATTCTTAAAAACAAGCTGATCCAAACGGGGCAAACAGATCCCGAAGTGTTAAAAATGCTGAGCATTTCCTTTGACCAAAAGACAGCGACGTTCAAATGGGGCATCATTTTGCTATTTGGAGGTATGGGATTAGTGACTATCCATTATCTTCCTGAAGCAAGGGATCTCGAATCGCCACTACCTTATGGGATAGAAACAATATTCCTTGCCGCAGGCTTTCTCCTGTATTACTTAATGGTAAAAAAAAGTAGCACAGAACGCTAGTCCTAACTTTTAGACAGTCTATCTACTTCACAAAACAATTAAAGCTTTCAGAGCTAATGGGAGCGCTATGCGCTGCCATTTCCTGGTAATTAAACTATTACAAGATGATTCTTAAACAATACGTGTTCATGCTGTTTACCGTTTGCAGCTTAATGATCCTAACCCAAGGGATAAACGCACAATCAAGACCTTTCTATTTTTCGATAAAGGGGAAAATTGTAGATTCACTTAGCAAAAGAGCCATCGGATGGGCAACCATCTACATCCGGAATCAGATTGATAAAACCATTCATAGCAGCATTAGTGATAGTGCCGGTTTTTTTGTGTTAACGCGCATCCCTAGAGGTAACTATAATCTGCAGATAATCAGCGTAGGGTATACTAATAAAAAGATTTCTTTAAAGTTGCGAGATACACTTGTACGTTATATAGATGTTGGAACGTTAAATCTCAACAGGAATGCCAAACAATTGAAAGTGGTAGAAGTAACACGATCAAAGCCATTGGTTAAACAAGAAATAGACCGTCTGGTTTATGATGTGCAGGCAGATCCGGACAGCAAGGGAAGTAATGTGTTGGAAATCATGCGCAAAGTCCCTTTCGTGTCGCTCGATGCAGAGCAGAACATTCTGTTAAAGAATAACACAAGCTTTAAGATTTTTATAAATGACAAACCTTCCGGAATGTTGGAACATAATGCCAAGGAAGTACTTCGGAGCATGCCTGCCTCGACTATTGAAAAAATACAGGTCATCACCAACCCGCCTGCAAAATATGACGCAGAAGGTTTCGCTGGAATCATCAATATAATTACGAGTAAACAACCTGCAAACGGTTATAAGGGAACGCTGAACTTCAATGAAAATTTTCCCGCAGGGGGCCCGGGTATAGGTGGTTCACTCAGTTTCAAGGCGAGTAAATTAATGGTCTCCATTTTCGGTGGTGGTTCTCTTTCAAAAGTACCTTCAACGGCCAACTCCTTATTCAGGAATAGCACAAATGGCAATGCAACAGCTCTCAGTCAGCAGGGCAACAGGAGGTCTAAAGGCAGGACAGGTTATCTGGGTGCCGACCTAAGCTATGAGATCAACCATGTTCAGTTACTATCAGCGCAGATTAACGTGAGCGAGAGAAAAAACAGCGAATTTGCTTTTCAACGTTCGGAGCTTAGCGGAACTAGCGAGCTACTACAAGCTTATCAACTTCAAAACGATTACAACAATCCCAGTAACAACATAGATCTGACACTGAATTACCAAATCAGTTCCAAAGCTAAGAAAGGAAGAGCTTTTACTTTTTCCTACCGGTACACCAACTATGAGGATAACAGCGATAACACCTTAAAATTTACTGAGCGGAGCAATTACCCGTATTCAGATTTCTCTCAGAAAAATCAGGCAAGCGCTAATGAAAATACTTTTCAGTTAGATTATGTTGATAAATTTGATAAATGGGAGCTAGAGTCAGGAGCAAAAACCATTTTACGTAATAACAGCAGTTATTATAACTATGCCGCTACCGTCAATGTAAGCAACGATTTTTCGCTTTCCCAAAATGTATTATCGGCATATGCTTCACTTGCCTTTAGCAATAAAAATTGGGGGTTAAAAGGCGGTCTTCGTGCCGAGCAAACATTTGTTGGCGGTGATGCTTCGCAAGATTACCTACATGTTGTACCTTCTATTGCATTTGGGTTGAAATTAAAAGGAGGCAATAACCTAAACGCAGGTTTTTCGCAGCGACTCAAAAGACCTGGCATAAACAGGCTAAATCCTTTCATCGACCGCAGTAATCCGAATATCGAATCGAGCGGAAACCCTGAGCTAAGTCCTTCCACGATTAATAACTTAAACTTAGGATATAACTATAATGGAAGACTTTCCGTAAATATCGGTTTGGGGTATTCTTTTTTCAACAACCTTGACTTCAGAATCTACACCTATGATCAAGCTACAGCTATTACCAAAAGTACTTATGCCAATATCGGAAAGGGAAATGCGCTCGTTACAGATTTATACTTGGACTATAAAGTAACTAAGGATCTGAACCTTAACTTCAATGGTAATTTAACTTATTTAAATGTAAAACCAATGGGTGACGTTGTTCCAGCAACAGAAGGGCTTTACCATAATTTTACAGTGAGCGGCGGCTATCGTCCAGTGCCTGTCTGGAGGTTGTCGGCAAATTTGAATATAATCGGTAAGATGCCTGCCTCTAGATCCTTTCAATCCATAACCCAGAGACAGGTCAATACAAGTTTCAGCAGCAGTCATGCGCTTATAAAAGACAAACTAGATATCACCTTGACATTAAATAACCCATTTCAAAAATTCAGAACAATTGAAACACGTATTACTGGGCCGGACTTTTACGAGTTAAACAATAACCAATATTACTTAAGAGCCTACAAATTCAGTCTAAACTATTATTTTGGCAGATTAAAGGATGACATAAGAAAAACTAAGGGCAGTATCAAGAATGATGATCTCAGTAATTGATGGATAATTATTCAAAGCCTCTTGTGTTCTCGATAACGAGGAATTATCTTTACGTTTACAAAATAAACTTAATAACATGAAAGCAATAAAATTATTTACGGTGCTTTGTTTCCTACTAACTATCATTCATCCTATAATGGCTCAAGAGTCGGTTGATGAGCTGACGACAGAATGGGAACGTGCAAAAACCTACACAAAAGAGTACCTCGATGCCATGCCTGATGCTGCGTACACTTTAAAGCCAACACCAGAGATGCGTTCCTTTGCAGAGCAAATGCTTCATTTAGCTGACGATAATTATGTGTTTGCATCCGCCGCAACAGGCGAAAAAAGTCCCGTGGGGATGGGGGAATTAGAAAAAACAAGTAACAAATCGAAAGAAGATGTCACAAAAGCGGTAGCAGGCAGTTATGATTTCGTCATTAATAGCATAAAGAAAATGAGTGCTGCACAGCTAAGCGAAAAAATAAAGCTTTTTGACCGCTTTCAGCTCAGTAGAGCAATGGCACTTGCTAAAGGCTTTGAACATCAAACACATCATCGTGGACAAACAACTGTTTATCTTCGTTTGGCGAAGGTAAAACCGCCTCAAGAGAAATTATTTTAACGTAAATTTTTCTTTTTTGAGCTGACTACTAGACGGGGTATGGTAGCGTATTATGCCTGCGTTCTTCTGGTCAGATTGAGTATGACATTATTATAATAAAATGATTATAAAACACCTAATTGTATATATTTTATTCTGTTTCCAAGCGTGGGTCACAATAAACGCCCAAACAATCCCTGCGAACATTCCAGGTGATTTTGCTGACCCATCCATTATCCGTAGCGGTGATACCTATTATGCCATTGGTACTTCCAGTGAATGGGGGCCACATTTTCCTATCTTTAAATCTGATAATCTAAGTGATTGGCAGCAAACCGGATTTTTATTTAACGAGGCGCCAGTGTGGGCACAATCCTCATTTTGGGCACCCGAATATTATTACCACAATAATACTTATTATGTGTATTATACAGCCAAAAGAAAGAGTGACGGTGTTTCCTGCATAGGCGTTGCTACCTCCAAATTTCCCGACCATGGATTTAAAGATCATGGTATCTTGATTGCCTACGGAAAAGAAGCCATTGATGCTTTTGTGTTTAACGATAACGGACAATTGTATATTACCTGGAAGGCCTATGGGTTAGACAAGAGACCGATAGAAATTTTAGGCAGCAAACTTTCGGATGATGGCCTTTCACTTACAGGCCAGCCATTTACTTTATTAAAAGACGAACAAGGAGTAGGTATAGAAGGACAAAGCATTTTGAAACAGGACAAGTATTACTATCTCTTTTATTCCGCAGGAGCATGTTGTGGTATAGGTTGTAACTATCATGTTCGGGTAGCACGTGCAACTACACTAGCTGGACCTTACGAGGATGGTGATAGTAATCCTATACTTACAGATCGCAATGGTTGGAAGTGCCCCGGTCATGGTACTTTTGTAGTTGATAATAAAGGGAAAATATTTTATATATATCATGCTTATAATAAAACGAGTAATGTATTTACCGGCAGGGAAGCATTGGTGGCAGGATTAACCTGGAATGACGATGGTTGGCCAAAATTCGATAATCAGATCGCTACAGAGACAACTCCTCAACACCTTTATTATGACTTTTCGAAAGAAAATAAGACTATTTTTTGGCAATGGGATTTTCGAAATATGCAGCCTGTATTTCATCAAGCACAGGGAAAATTAACCTTATCTGGTAGATTTGAGAAGCAATACCAAGCAGGGATAGCGCTTACGCTCAGACCTTATACGGCCGCTTATGAAGTAAGTACTTTGGTTGTTAACACGAATAGTGCCAGCAAAGGATTAATATTATACGGAGATGTTTCGGCTTCTGTAGGTATCGCCACCCGAAAAGATACAGTAGAATTTTGGGCAATAAAAGAAGGGAAAAGAGCGGTACTCAACGCATGGCAAATTCCGAATACAAAGCTTCCCGTTTACTTAAAAATGAAAGTGCTTCCAGATTTTACCTGCAGGGTATATTGGAAACAGTCGGCCGGATGGAGCGAACTGACAACAAATAGTAAGCCTTATTCCATCAGCTTTCTACCTCCGTGGGACCGTAGCCCACGACCAGGCCTCAACTTTTATGGCAGTGAAGACACAGAGGCGAGCTTTGGCTTTTTTGATATAAAATATTTATAGTTCATTAAATTGAGTGCTGCGCTGTTAGACATGGCGCATCATGTTTTGTTTTACTCAACATGATGGTTATAAGTTGTTTTAGACAACCCTACTTGATCATCTTATCATTAACTTTCACATTTATCAAAGTGAAATCTTCAATAAGATCTTTATTATATGCTGCATTATCGGCTTTTATATCAAGATTTTCAAAGGTAAATTTTGACAGCCTGTCATATTCACTAACATCAATATCAAAGAACACTGCACATTTCAAATTAATATTCCGCAAAGTGATATTTTCTGAGTAAGAAAGCGGCACGTCTTTCCTACCTGCTAAATCGAAAAATTGTTTCCACGGCTTAACATAAATCAAACTGTACGCATTGCCACTTATATTTTCGACCGTAACAAACTCATATTTCTGCGGTGTATCTGGTCTCATTTTTAACCAAAGAACTCTTTTAGCATCGTTGATTCGGCAATTCCGCATGATAATATTTTTATTATGTATAGCTTCGCTCCCACATGTCAATGCTGAATGGCAAAAACCAAATTCACAATCTTCTATAATAATATTGGTATTGCTGCCATTTCCGGCAACGGTATCTGCCCAGGGGCCCTTCCCTCCTTTCAGTGCAATAGCATCATCATTTACAGATAAATAACAACCTTTAATCAACACATTGGAACATACGTCAAGATCAATAGCATCTGTACTAGGCGCTTTTACCGGTTCATGAGGAGACGTGAAGCGTACGTTAAGAATTTTCACATTGTTGCACTGGTAATAGTGGCTTGTCCAAAAGCCAGCATTCTGAAGCTGTACATCTTGTATCTGGATATTATCACAATTCCAAATAAAAAGGAGCCTTGGTCTGGAAACTTCCAGATTCGTACAATTGGGGTCTTCCTCCCTTCTTTGCCAGAATGATTGCCAATATTTTAGACCGTTCCCATCAATGATACCTTTACCTGATATTGTGAAACCGTCGACACCATATGCATTTACTAATGCAGAAAAATAAGTAAGGCTTTGCCCTTCCATTCTAGAAGGGATATTTGGATAGTCGGTAATATCATCCGACCCTTTTAAAACCGCATTTTCAGTGACATATAAATGGGTATTGGGCTTAAAGAACAAAGCACCACTCATAAATACGCCCTTAGGTATAACAATTACTCCCCCGCCATTTTTTGCGGCCTCATCAATTGTTCTTTGGATCGCTGTGGTTTGCACAACTGTGCTATCATGAATTGCTCCAAAGTCAGTAATAGTATATGATTTGCCAAGCAGTTTCTGATCAACCTTAGCAGTGTCAGCGAACCATTTCGGAATGCTTGTTCCATCAGGAAAAAGATTATGTTGATTTTTCTGTGAACATGCGTTGAAGGAAAATGCTGTCAGAAAAACGATCAATAGGAAGGTATTTTTTAGTTGGCTAAGTTTTCCACTCATTGACTTCCTTTTATCAGCTATTGTCATTTGTTATTTTAGTGAATTTGTAAAAAGGCTTATTTATATCATTTTTTCTTGATTTAGCTAAGAAAGCAAATGTTCACGCAACCTACAAATAAATTTAACACTGGACATCAAATTATTTGTCAAAACGACAAGTATATCGCCCACCCTTTTTAGAAAGATTAGTAAGTTATTAGTCCAAGACTTATTTTGATGACAAGATTATTCTTGTATTTTTGCGGAAAGTTTAATCATACTAATTCTAAATAATATGCTCATCCTTGTTTACTTGACGAAAAAAAAGATTTACAGATTATTGACTGGCTGCCTCTTACTGTTTTCTTCCATGGCTTACGCTCAAACATCAAGCAAAATTTCTGGAACCGTGTCTGATCGCGAGGGCAATGTACTTGCGGGGGTAACCGTATTATTGAATGGCGGTGATCAAAAAACTGCAACAAACGAACAAGGCTTTTACACCTTTACAAATCTCCCAAGTGGCGATTATGTTATTCGTGCGAATTACTTGGGTTTATTTGAAGAACGTTCTACTTCTATAAGTGGGCAAAATTCCATTGTGCTCGATATTAAGTTATCAAAGCAAGATCGCCAGTTAGAAGCTGTGAATATATCCGTTAACCGAAAGACCATTCCATCTTCTACTTTAAGGCTTTCGAAAAATCTTCTTGTTACCCCCCAAAATATACAAATTATCGATCAAAATACCTTAAGCGATCAAATGATTTTATCCACCGCCGAAGGGTTTACAAAGAACGTGAGTGGAGCAAGAACCGTATATCATCAGGAAGAAGGCGGAGCCGGCATTTATGTTCGGGGATATGCAGCATCCAATCTACGGAACGGTATGGATGTAAGCGGCAGCTTTGGACCCCTACGGGAAGACATGGCTTTTATTGAACGGATTGAATTCGTAAAAGGTCCGGCAGGATTTATGATGGGCAATACCCAGCCCGGAGGTTTCTATAACATTGTCACAAAAAAGCCGAGAGCTGACGCCCAAAACATGGCGCGAATAACATTGGGTAGTTTCGGTTTATACCGCGGAGAAGTCGACGTCACCTCAAAACTGTCTGAAGATGGCAAGCTTTTGGGGCGCTTCAACTTAATGGGTACCAAGAAAGGCTCTCATGTAATGAATGTAAACCACGAACAGTTCGTAATAAACCCATCCTTCCGATACACCTTATCAGATAAAACTGATTTGACTCTGGAGTATATTTACTCGCAAAATGCTTTTACAGGAGGCTTCTCCAAATATGCTTATGGCTTGCATGGATTTAAAGAAGTACCGGAGTCTTTCAGCTTTAGCGATCCTATTATTAAACCAACGGTAGTGAAAGAACATAATGTATACGCAACAATCAACCACTTGCTTTCCGATAATTGGATGTTAACCGGACAGCTTGGCTACATCAATTCAGCCATGCAGGGAGAATCCATGTATACATTTTTTAATTCGATTGACTCTGTTGGAAATGTTTATAGACGGTTAGCCGTAAACGATGCGTTAAACACATCGGTGGTGGGACAGATTTTTACAAAGGGCAATTTCAAAATAGGTGAAGCAAACAACTTTGTGCTAGCAGGCCTGGATATGGGTACCAAAACCTATGTTGCCGATTGGACAAATCTGCCGGATACAATCGGAGGAAAGTTTAACATTTACGATCCAGTATATGGAAATCTTTTAGCAAAAGATATTCCCGTTTATGACCGAAGCAAGCCTCTGCGCGAACGTGGCGCCATGTACTTAACAGAATACACCTACTACTCCGTTCATCTTCAGGATGAAATACATTTATTGGAAGATCGCCTTCGATTAGGAGCCGGGCTTCGTTATACCACCACCACCAGAACGAGTGCTGCATCAAAAGGGCAGCGCGTAGAAAATTCGGCCGTTACTCCTAGGTTCAGCATCACTGGATTATTGACTCCAACTTTCACCGCTTACGCGCTATACGACCAGAGTTTTCAGGAACAGACCGGTACGCTATTAGGTGGAGCACCTGTTGATCCATCCAGAGGCATAAACATGGAGCTTGGATTGAAAAAAACCTGGTTTGACGGTAACTTATTAGCAGGAATCACAGCATATCATCTTACCAGAACAAACATCACAACCGCGCTCGGACCGGATAATCCCGGCTTTGTGGAACAATCAGGGGAAGCAACCTCTAAAGGTATCGAAGTAGACGTGAACGGGCGATTAGGTCGTTCTTGGAATATTATCCTTAACTACGCCTATACAGACGCTAAAATCACGGAAGATAATGATCCAAACAGAGTAGGTATGATGCTATCCGGTACAGCTAAGCACATCACCAATGCGTGGCTTAAGTACACCATTCAAGAAGGCAATTTTAAGGGTTTAGGTTTTATGGGAGGCTATGAATTCCAAAACAAGCGTGCGGCATGGCCCGTAACGGTAGAAAAATACCTACCCGATAACCTGTTCATACTTGATTTGGGGGCTTCCTACAAAAAAGACAATTATCAATTTTCTGTTCTGATGAACAACGTGACAGACCGTTATAATTATACAGGTCATTATCCAGGAGCGTGGGGCTACAGCCATTATGGCTGGCGATCCTTACCGCCAAGAAGTTTTCGCTTAAGCCTCGCCTATAACTTCTAACATAAATGGGATGTTCTAGCGTTTATTATAACTAGAACATCCCATTTATGTTAATTTTTGCCCATACACCTGCACTGCGACTTCTGCATTCAATAATAAATTAGAAGTTTAAACACAGCAAGTTTTTCTTTTTGCTTATCGCTCAAATATTTCCTTACGGGGATATTGTAAACTGCCATTACTAAATGTGCTGCTCCGACACGGCGATTTTATTTGTGTCTATTTAGTTGATATCTTATCAGGTAATT
>DATMSZ010000303.1:0-10801 GCA_035565175.1 Pseudosphingobacterium sp. | reverse complement strand
AGGAGGCCGTTCTGTCGATTGTTATTTTACCTCCATTTTGGGCAAGCGGAGCTGCTTATGTTTTATACTTTATATTGTTAATATGTTTGATATACTATATTATTAATACTTACCACGAGCGAGTTAAGGAAAAAAACCGTATAAAGTTAGAGCAGTTGGCTCACCGTAAGGAGGAAGAAACCTACCGTGCCAAAATCGATTTTTTTACACAGGTGGCCCATGAAATTAGAACACCGCTGACATTAATAAAGGGGCCAATGGAAAAAATTATTAAACAGGTAGATGAGGTACCTGCAATAAAGAAAAACCTACTCATTATGGAAAAAAATACCGAACGTTTATTGCAGCTGTCGGGACAACTGCTAGATTTCCGCAAGACCGAGGAGAAAGGTTTTCGTCTTAATTACCAAAAGATAAATATAACGCAATTCCTTAAAGAGCAGATTGAGCGTATTAAACCAACCGCACAAGAAAAGAAAATTAAAGTGAAAAGTGAGTTTTCTAAAGAAGTGGTTTGGGCATTTGTAGATCAGGATGCTCTTGATAAAATAATCAGTAATCTTCTAAATAATGGATTGAAGTATGCCGCCGGAAAAATATATGTTGATTTAGATCGCAGAGAAAATACATTTTATATCACAATTGCAAGCGATGGTGATTTAATTCCACGAGACTTAAGGGACAAAATTTTTGAGCCTTTTTATAGGCTACAAGGGAGTGAAAGGCATTTAGGTACAGGCTTGGGCTTAGCCCTGGCAAAATCCTTAGCGGAAATGCATGGTGGGCATTTGATTTTGGATACTAAAAATATGCAAAACTTTAATACTTTTGTTTTATCATTACCTGTTAACCAATAATAGATTCGAATCATGATGACCTCAACGCAAATATCTAGCAACAATAAACCCTGTGTGCTTTTAGTAGATGATCATAGTGAAATTTTAGACTTTTTGGCAGATGATCTTCACGAGCAATACAATGTTTTTACAGCCTATGACGGAAAAGAGGCCTTAGATAGATTAGCTGATGAAGCTATTCAACTAATTATCAGTGATATCATGATGCCGGTTATGGATGGGTACGCTTTGTGTGAAGCAATTAAATCTAATGTAGAATATTGTCATATACCGGTGATTTTACTAACCGCCAAAAACACCTTACAGTCCAAAATTTTAGGATTGGAGTTTGGCGCAGATGCATATGTTGAAAAACCCTTTTCTCCACAATATTTACAAGTACAAATAGCCAATCTGCTGGCTAATCGTAATAAAATAAGGGAGTATTTTGCTTCCTCGCCCTTAGTGCATATTAAAACCATGGCTCATTCAAGGGCTGATGAGCTTTTTTTGGAGAAATTGGATAATCTTATTCAAACGAAATTGGACAATCCAAATTTGGATGTAGAGCATTTGGCCGAATTGATGTGCATGAGCAGGCCTACCCTATACAGAAAAATTAAGGCTATTTCAGATTTAACACCAAATGAACTCATCAATATTGCTCGTTTGAAGAAAGCAGCAGAATTATTAGCGGAAGGATGTTTTAAAATTTATGAGATTGCTGAGATGGTTGGATATAGCTCTCAAACACATTTCGGTAGGAATTTCCATAAGCAATTTGGAATGTCACCTTCAGAATATATTGATGTTTTGAAAGAGAAATAGAAAATTTGCGTATTCCTGTCTGATTATTTTTCTACCTAATACATTTCTTATTTTTACTGTCCTATTCTTTTGTATTATTTACGATACAAAATGGCGAAATATTGATACTTTACGTTTAGCATCCCTTGGCATTCTAACCCTACCTTTGGTTCTATTATAGGAGCTCTTCGCTCTTGATATAACTAACCAATAGATTCTATGAGAGGTATTCAATTGTTTACGGCAAAGCGGGCTTTGCAAGGGATTATAACAAATATTTTCTTTTTTTTCTTCTTTATAACTTCCTTATACGCTCAAACCACCATAAGTGGTTTAGTCAAAGATCAAACAGGGGCACCGATGCCTGCTGTCAGTATTAAGGTAAAAAACACCAATGCGGGCGTTTCTACAGAGCAGAATGGAAGGTATCAAATTACCGTCCCAAACGAGAACGCAGTGCTGGTATTTTCTTATGTAAGCTATGTTACTCAAGAAGTGAGTGTACAGGGTAGGACAAGAGTGGATGTGACCCTTCATCCTGAAGAAAATGCGCTGGATGAGGTGGTAGTAGTGGGATATGGTACGCAGCAAAAAAGAGATCTTACAGGGGCAGTTTCTGTAGTAAAGACATCCGAATTAACGAAGCGACAGGTAACCACAATGGGAGAAGCGCTTCAGGGGCTTGCTTCCGGAGTGAAGGTGCGTGGAGGAGGAAGGCCTGGTTCAGAGGCGAGGGTGGAAATCCGGGGATTGAAAAATTTAAGTGGTACGAACCCACTTTACGTTATTGATGGTATGATTACGACTGCCAATCGGGATTTTAACCCCAACGACATTGAGTCTGTACAAATTTTGAAAGACGCCTCTGCAGCGGCCATTTATGGCTCTCGGGCAGCTAATGGTGTAATTATCATTACTACGAAGAAAGGCGCAAAAGGACCAATGAAAGTGCAGTTCTCAGGAACAACCAGTATGCAAACTACCCCGCGCTACAAGTTGGCCCAAACGGAAGAATTTGCGCGGCTTAATTACATGGCCTATGACAATGCCGGTGCTAAGAGGCAGGATTTGGATTTAAGTCAAAACACCGATTGGCAGGATGCGGCGTTCCGTACGGGGAACATGCAAGATTTAAACTTGACCTTCTCTGGGGGTGGCGAGAGCGGTAGTTACCTAGTGTCTGGGAATTATTTTAAAAACGAGGGTACGGTAATCAGTACAGGGTTTGATCGGATTAGTTTTCGCGTCAATACACAAGGTACAAAAGGTATTTTTAGTATTGGTGAAAATCTAGCAATTAGCAATGGGAAGGCCGATGAAATGTCGGGCAATCCCATCGCAGATGTCGTAAGGCTTTTGCCGACTATTCCAATTTATAATCCGAATAACCCCGGGGGCTATGGTTATGGGGACGAAAGGAGCGCGCGGACTTTTGGTACCAATCCCGTCGCAATAGCCGATTTAGATGATCGGTACAACGAAAACCTCCGTATTAGGGGAAATGTCTGGTCAGAAATTAAACCTGTTGAATTTCTAAAATATCGATTCAATATGGGTTATGAAACCAGTAGCGACCATTATGCCCATCTTAGAAAACAAGGTAATTGGTCGTTAAATCAAGAATTTCAGCCCTCTATTGCTGACGAAAATCGAGCGCGTTTTCAGTCGTTATTGATTGAAAATACCCTCTCATTTAACAAAGAATTCGGTAAGCATGCCGTCAATGCGGTAGTAGGTCAGACCTATCAACGGGATCTGTATGCGCGTATATCAGGTATGAAAAGAAACTTGGTTCCGGATGGAAAAGGTGGCTATTATAGCGAGTTGGATCAGGGAAATGAGCCCCAAGCAGGAGGTTATCGACAAGAAGCTATTATTTTATCTTATTTAGGACGTATTGAATATAGTTACGACAATCGTTATCTATTGAACGCAGTTATCCGCCGTGATGGAAGCTCACGTTTAGGCCGGTCCAATCAGTGGGGAAACTTTCCTTCTATATCAGGAGCCTGGAGAATCAGCAATGAAAAATTCTTTCAGAAAAGTTGGATCAACGACCTTAAGCTAAGAGCTAGCTACGGGCGGCTTGGGAATAGCACAACAAGTGCGGATCAAGTTGGAAACAGTAGCGCGAATTACTGGGATTACCTCGCGGTTATTAATACCTTTTCAACCATCGCAATGGGTAAAGATCAATTGATCTCACCAGGGGCCATACAAGTAGCACTTGTTAATCCGAACCTTCGGTGGGAAACTTTGACACAAAAGAACTTCGGGATCGATGCAACCCTATTCGATAATAAAATCACTTTAACGGCCGAATATTTTATTGCCGATACAAAGGATGTATTAACAGCTATGCCTATTGCATTGACAACAGGGCATGATGGCAGACCGCCCATAGCAAATGCTGCAAGTCTTAAAAATACCGGTTTTGAACTTTCTTTAGGCTATAACGAAAGTAGCCGTGAGTTTAAATACTATGTAAATACCAATATTACAACGCTTAAGAACAAGGTGACGAGCTTGGGTTATGGTCGAAATAACATTTTTGTCGGAAACACCGTAACACAGGTTGGCCAAGCTGCAGGTATGTGGTATGTTTTGCAAACGGATGGGCTTTTCCAGTCACAGGAGGAAGTTGACAACTACAAGACCGCAGACGGAAGAGTTATACAGTCTTCGGCCAAACCTGGCGACATACGGTTTAAAGATAATAATGGTGATGGACAAATTACAAACGATGATAAAGTAGTGGTTGGCTCTCCCTGGGCAGATGTTGAATTGGGAGTTAATTTAGGTGCGTCCTATAAGAATTTTTCACTCACCATGAATTGGTTTGGGGCTTTCGGCGCTACGGTGTATAATGGTTACCATAGCTTGGTGGATCGTTTTGATGATAACTCAAATTATCGTGCAGGAATTCAACCCTGGACGCCCGAAAATCCTAATACAGATGTACCAAGGATGTACTACGGCTCTACGCTCAACTCGCGCGGTGATACCGATCGCTGGTTGGAAAGCGGTAGTTTTATGCGGTTGAAATACATTAGTTTGTCGTATACTCTTCCAGAGAGTTGGTTAAAGCGGATTGGTTTTCAGAGTGGGCAGGTGATTCTATCAGGGCAAAATCTACTGACTTTCACCGGCTATAAAGGGCTCGATCCGGAGTTTAATAATGCCAACATATACGAACGTGGTTTTGACAATTTTAGTTATCCAAGCCTAAAGACTTATTCGTTGGGTTTGCAATTTGGGTTTTAAATTTAATAAGGATACATTATGAAAGGCTTACATATATCGCTATTTATCTTCTTTTTAGTATTTTTTGGTAGTTGTAAAAAGGATTTATTGAATATAGAGAACCCAAACACTCCCACGACGGATGTGTTCTGGAAAACGGAAGATGATGCCCAGCGTGGCGTTAACTCAATTTATGCCATGTTTTATAAACCGGCCTTATGGTCGAGGTGGATTTATTTTCGATTGGATTTAACTTCGGATGAGGGATTTAGCAAAAGCCCTTGGGTGGAATTGGCAGATTGGACGCGCTTTCAATATGTGAATTATAATTTCGGTGAAGGCAATGCTTTTACCTGGAAAGATACTTATAAAGCTGTATTTAGATGTAATCAGGTACTGGACAATGTGCCCAATATTGAGTTTGCAAATCAGGAAGACAAAGACAAAATTCTAGGACAGGCTAAATTTCTAAGAGCCCTGCATTATTATTACGCTGCCTTACTTTGGGAAAATGTGCCTCTTGTATTAAAATCTTCGCAACCCGATGATTTGCCCCTACAAAGTAATTTGACAGAAGTTTGGGCGCAGATTGAGAAAGATCTGAAAGAGGCACTAGAGGTGCTACCTCTTGAATGGGATGACGCAAACTTAGGAAGACCAACCAAGGGTGCTGTAAATGCTTATTTGGCAAGAATGTATATGCAGCAGCATAAATGGGCAGAAGCTAAGATTGCTTTAGATTATTTCTTTACAGGTGAGGGAGCAGGCCGGTATAGTTTGGTGTCCAATTATCAAGATAATTTCACGCATACGAATGAGAATAATAGTGAGTCTGTATTTGAAATTCAGTTTTCAGATGTGAATAAAACGCCGGAAGATGCCGATGGGCCAAGCCAAATAATGAGTAGTCAGCGGGCTCAATTCTTTGCACCTAGAAGCATAGGTTGGTCAGATGGACAAGCACGGTATTGGATTGTGGATGAATTTAAAAAGGAAAAAACTGTTGATGGAAACATTGATCCAAGACTTCGTTATACATTATTTTATCCAGCATTGGAAGCTGATTTTGGCGATAAAGTCTACGGAAGGAGCTGGAATTGGGATGCTGATGAGGCTTGGTTTAGAAAATATGCACGTGATTATTTTCGGAATAATGAAGATTACTACGCACAAAATAACTTCCGACTCGTTCGTTTTTCTGACATTCTCCTGCTATATGCGGAAGTGTTAAACGAACTTGGCAGCACCGCTGAGGCTATACAGTATGTTGATCAGGTAAGAAATCGAGTAGGAATGCCTGCATTGGCTGTTAACCATGCGGAAGCTCTGGCGGGTCCAGATGCATTTAGAGAACGACTCAAAGTAGAACGAGGGTTGGAGCTATGTGGGGAAAGTGTACGATGGGCAGATCTTAAACGTTGGGGTGATTTAGATGAGGCTGGCAGGGTAGAAAATGTGGCAAAAAGAGATCCAGATTTTAACAATTTTGTGGTCGGCAAACATATTCGATTACCGCTGCCGCAAATAGAGGTGTTAAACAATCCGAATTTAAAGCAAAATGCTGGTTATTAGCATGCAATAATACTTATGCAGAATAGCGGAAAGATAATCTTTTTAATTTCTTATTTTTTGGTCTTTTCCTTTTATGAAAGCTTCGCACAAAGAAAAATCGTTTGGGATCAACAATCATTACAGAAGATTTCTATTGGCGATGCGCGTTACTGTGGATATGCAAGAATGAAGGTGTTGAAGGATGGTTCCTGGTTATGTGTTTATGAGGCCGATGGAAATATCGTTGCCATTAAGAGTAAAGATGAGGGTGCTACTTGGTTCCCGCCGGTGATGGCTGCAAAGAAGATGAAGGAAATAAACATGGCGGTGCCCGAATTGCTGGAAGTAAAAGATGGTTCGATTCTATTAATGTATAATCCAAGGCCAAGCCTAACCAGAAAGCAATACCATTTTGCCATAAAAACGAAAACAAGTTATGACGGCGGTCTTACGTGGAAGAATGAAAAGGTACTCTATGAGGCCGGGAATGAATTTAAAAACGGTTGTTGGGAGCCGGCTGCCTTGCAACTTCCTGACGGAGAAATACAACTTTTTTTTGCGAACGAAGGAATCTATACCGAATCAGAAGAACAAAATATCTCTATGTTAAGGTCTCTCGATAACGGGGTGACCTGGACAAAAGCACCCCAAATAATATCGTTTAGAAGCGGTAGTAGAGACGGGATGCCTGTTCCTTTGTTATTGCCTGATAAAAAAACAGTTGTAATCGCTATTGAAGATAATGGGATTAAAAATTTTAAGCCATCTATTCTTCGAGGCATAACAGAGGAGAAATGGGACCATGTTATCGATGCCAGCAGCGATCGTAGAAATTACGCTTTGAAAGAGCCGATTGCTGATTCCATTTATGCCGGAGCCCCTTATTTATGTCAGTTAAAGAATGGAGACGTACTTCTTTCTTATCAAGGTACGGAAGGGCGAAGAAATGAAATGGAATATGCAGAAATGAAGGTTGTAGTAGGAAACGATGAAGCGCGAAATTTTGATAGTACATCGGTGCCATTTAAGATTCCTGAAAATAAGTTTGGGCTCTGGAACAGTTTAACGGTTACAACGGATGATACAATCGTTGCGTTAACAAGTACAAACGCCTACAGTAATGGACAGACCGAGGTTTGGATGATTAAGGGAAGAATGCTGCCGGAATAATTTGTTACATAGGGTCAATACTTTTGATAAATATTCTTAGCTTTAGGCTATTTTTAAACAAAAAGCACGTTTTAAAATGGCAAACGATAATTCACGTAGAAAGTTTATCAAGAAATTAAGTAGCTCTACACTTTTTGCAATAGCGGCACCTACTATTATAGCAGAAGCTGCAGGTGTCAAAGATAAAGGCATACAAATATTAAAACGGAGAAGTAAGGTGCCTGCCAACGATCGAATTAATATTGCGGCGATAGGTTTGGGCATCATGGGCTTTGGGAATTTAAAAGCTGCCTTAAGTAGGGAAGGTGTGGAGTTAGTGAGTGGAGCAGACTGTTATGATGGACACTTATTGCGGTTGAAAGAATTATACGGTACCGATATAAAAACTACGCGTAATTATGAAGAAATTTTAGACGACTCCACCGTTGACGGTGTTATTATTTCTACACCCGATCATTGGCATGCAAGACAGGCAATTGCTGCAATGAAAAAAGGAAAAGCGGTGTACTGTGAAAAGCCGATGGTAAAGAGAATGGAAGAGGGCAATGAGATCATAAGCGTACATAAGGAATCAAAACTTGCTTTCCAGGTAGGTAGCCAGTGGGCAAGTTCTATTGTGATACAAAAAGCAAAAGAATTATACGAAACCGGTGCAATTGGCCAGCTAAATTTTGTTGAAGTTTATACCGATCGTTTTGACCCCAAGGGAGCATGGCAATATTCAATACCACCAGATGCCTCCGAACAAACATGTGATTGGAAATCTTTTCAAGGGGGTGTTACCAACCTTCCTTTTGATGCGACACGTTTTTTCAGATGGAGGAATTATCAAGACTACGGGACAGGCATGGCGGGAGATCTATTTGTTCACCTATTTACACGGCTCCATACAATTACCAGCTCACTTGGTCCGGAGCGAATTTATGCTACAGGTGGCTTGAATTACTGGAAAGACGGCAGAGATGTAGCCGATTTAATGTTGGGATTGTTTGATTATCCAAAAACGGAGAAACATCCTGCGTTTAATCTTTCGCTACGGGTTAATTTTGTGGACGGCTCGGGAGGAGGAGATAGCATGCGGCTGGTTGGAAATGAAGGAGAAATGGTGTTAAATGGAAATAGTGTAACAATTAGAAATAAGAAGTTACCATTAGCGCCCGGCTATGGCGGGTGGGATACTTTTGGTACTTTCCCGGAGAACGTACAACAGGCCTTTGTAAAAGAATACAATGAAAAATATAAAGATGTAAAACCGCAGGTGCAACCTGTTGGAGAACTCGTTTTTCAGGCACCTACAGGATATGACATGCGTGTAGACCATTTTGATAACTGGTTTAACGCTATCCGGACAAACGGGATGGCTAATGAAGGACCTGAATTCGCGATGAGAACCACAGGCCCCGCTTTAGCTGCCAATTTAAGTTATCAGGAAAAAAATATTGTACATTGGGATCCGGTGAAAATTAAACGGAAACAATCTTCATAACCTCCTCGCATCTTGTTGCAAGCCAGTTGTAACCAGTTTCGTTCGGTGGGGTTTCAAATAATTTGGAACCCATTCCAACGGCAGTGACTCCTGCATCAAACCATTTGTTTATGCTTATTTCATCGGGGTTAACACCCCCTGTAGGCATAAACAATGTATTTGGAAACAAAGGTTTGATTGCTTTAAGGAAATCCGGACCTAACGAGCTCCCTGGGAAAAGTTTTACCAATGGAGCGCCCAGATCTTCAGCGACATTAATCTCTGTTGGGGTCATACAACCGGGAATCCATAAAATATTCTGCGTTAGCGTTATTTCTGCTATGCTAGGTTTGATAATAGGACTTACAATGAAGTCCGCTTCCAATGCCAGATATTCCTTAGCCTGCTCATCACTTTTTATCGTGCCGATTCCTAAATACAAATCCGGCAATTGTTGGTCACGGTAGGCTTTCAGAGCCTTAAAATTTTCCAAGGCCTTACTTCCTCGACTAACAAATTCAAAAACCCTGATACCTCCTCTATAACATGCATCAACGATATCGATACAGGTTTGAAGGTTATCATGATAATATACGGGAATAACCGGATATTTTTTTATCTGTAAAATACTTTCTTCTATTGTCTTCATTATAATAATACTAAGCTCTAATAAACAGTTAAATGGTTGAATAGTTGAGTAGCTTGCCTCTTGATACCAATAACGAACAACGAACAACGAATAACGATCTAGTAACTCCCATCACCTAAATCACCTTTCACGAACAGCTTTTTAAATCCAGCTGATGTAGCGATATTAATAATATCCTGTTCATTTTTATTGTTGGTTAAAGCGTAAATTAAACCAGCCATAAACGAATCACCGCTTCCAATTCTATCAACTACTTCATTGGTTTCATATACTTCCGACGAAAAATTTAGCGAACGTGTATGATAGGTTCCATAAAAAAGATTATGAGAAGGGGAATCCATAAACCGGAACGTGTACGCTACATGTTTACAGTTTGGATATTTTTGCAATAACTCTGCGGCAGAGGTGTTAGCCTCCTTTATGTACGTTTCTTTTGCGGTTCCTCGATGGAGAGCGGGGTCAACAGCAATACCTAACATGGTATTCGCCGCCCAAATATTTCCCATAATTACATCACAGTAGCTCACCAATTCGGGCATGACGTCGATCGGCAATTTGCCGTAGTTCCATAATTTATTTCGATAGTTAAGGTCGACTGATATGATCAATCCTTTACGTTTAGCCACCGTCAATGCCTCTCTACAAATTTCAGGCATATATTCATTTAATGCGGGCGTGAGGGCTGTCCAATGAAACCATGTGTGCCCTTCTAATAAGGTTTCCCAATCAATACTTCCGGGCTTTAGCATACTAAATGAAGAGTACTTTCTATCATATACCACATCCCCTTTACTAAGTCCGTTTGCAGAAAGTAGAAAATAAACACCCAAACGGTCTCCTGCGATTAAACATTGATCCGTTTTAACGCCCCGTTTTTGCAAGCTTTCAAGTGCTTGTTTGGCGAGTTGATTATCTGGAATGCATGATATATAGGAAACTTGACTATGCATACAGGCCAAAGACGACGACACATTCGCTTCGGAGCCCCCAGCATAAATGGAGATTCCTTCTGAACTGTTTATGAAGTTACCCGTTTGGGTACTCACTCTAAGAAGGAGCTCTCCAAACACAGCTAGATCG
>DATMSZ010000302.1:0-4699 GCA_035565175.1 Pseudosphingobacterium sp. | reverse complement strand
TTCTTGTGGATCACGTTTTTCTTAGCCAATCTATCTAGCATCGAGATTACACGAGGTAATAAAGTAGATGCTTCTTCTTTCGAAGCTGTAGTACGTAATTTTTTAATTGCGTTACGAGTTGTCTTAGCTTGGTAACGGTTTCTTAAACGCTTCGTCGCGTTAGCTCTAATTCTTTTTATTGAAGATTTATGATTTGCCATCTTTTAGCCTTTTATCCTTAATATTTTTTCGGACTGCAAATATAGGGTTAAGAATCGTATAATACAAAAAAATTAAAAAAGAATTGGCCAGTAAACAATTTACCCGCTTCATCTAAGATTAAACACGCTTAATTAATGATGAAAGGAGGAACAAAATAACGAAAAAAGTTCAATAAACATTAATAATCAGTTATATATGAAATATTTTTTACGAATTATCTTTTTGATCCTTTTAACTTGTACATTATCTTCCTGGGGATTTTTTGCACATAAGCAAATAAACAGAATGGCCGTTTTTACGCTACCCCCACCCCTAGCTCCACTTTACAAAAAGCACATCGACTATCTATCAGAGCATGCGGTGGATCCCGACAAAAGAAGATATGCCAATGAATATGAAGCGGCAAGACATTATATCGATGTTGACGCTTATGGTATAACGCCCTTTGACAGTATCCCGAAGTATTGGGGAAATGCGGTAGATAAATATTCGGAAGACACCTTGAATAGTAGAGGTATTGTTCCTTGGCAGATAGAACGTAGCTACAAACAGTTAATAAAAGCTTTTGAATCATTAGATATTCAAAAAATACTGAGATATTCGGCAGATCTTGGGCATTATATTGCTGATGCCAATGTACCGCTACACACGACCCATAATTATAACGGTCAACTTACAAATCAAGTAGGGATACATGCTTTTTGGGAAAGCAGACTACCAGAGCTTTTTTCAGTTGATTATGATTTTATCGTGGGTAGGGCCACCTATGTTACTGACCCCCTAGAGGAGGCTTGGAATATGGTGAAAAATAGTTTCAGCCAAGTCGATACGCTTTTAGAAATCGAAGCCTCCCTTAGCGACCAATATCCAAAAGAAAGGAAATATGCCTATGAGTATCGCTTACAGACTATTGACAGGGTCTATTCGAAAAATTACTCAAAGACCTACCATCAACAACTAAACGGTATGGTAGAACAGCAAATGAAAAAATCTGTAAAAGATGTAGGTAATTTTTGGTATTCCGCTTGGGTAGATGCAGGGCAGCCTGATGTTACTAAACTCTTGGATAATAAAAATTTTATTCCAGAAGCCTTACCGGATAGCATACCGATAAAGGGAAAAGCTTTAGGGAGACAAGAATGGCAGTAAGCACCGGACTACCTAAAATATCAAAACCGGCACCTATCCGGTACCGTAGGAACGCTTACTTTTGCAAAAATTTAATTCATGATAAAAATTTTTACCATTAGTACATTTATGCTGTATGCCGGCTTTCAATGTGTCGGACAAACATTATCTGTTGATCAGCCGACAGCGATTGACACCACCTCTACCCCATTAAATGAGGTAATTATTAATGAAAATCGACTGCAAACACCTTTTGCTGAGCAAAATAGAAACATTAATATCATTACCCGTGAACAAATCAACGCACTTCCAGCACGTTCTGTAAACGAATTGCTCACCTTCATTGCTGGTGTAGATGTGCGCCAACGTGGCCCTTGGGGCGCTCAAGCAGATATCAGCATTGACGGGGGTACCTTCGAACAAACAACTATCTTGGTAAACGGCATCAAAGTAAATGATCCGCAAACCGCACATCATTCCATGAACATTCCTGTACCCATGGGTGCAATTGAACGCATTGAAATAATCAAAGGTCCTGCTGCTCGTATTTATGGCATCAACAGCTTAACAGGTGCTATTAACATTATTACGCGCATACCGGCAGAAGATGATTTTCAGGCATCTGTGAATGTAGCTTCTAGCCTCAAATCGAGGGAAAATGAGAAAGGTATTTATAACGCCCGTGGCATACAGATTGGAAAGGGCTTTGCTAATGCCAATTCCAACCATCTTATTTACGGTGGCCACGAATCTGGTAATGGTTACAGGTATAACACGCCTTTTAACAACAACAAATTATTCTACCAAGGAAATATAGCAACTGATCAAGAAGGGTTATGGAGTTTCATGGCTGGCTATACATTCAACGATTTTGGAGCAAATGGGTATTATGCTGCGCCAAATGACAAAGAGTCGAAAGAAATCGTTCAAACTGGTATCTTTTCAGCTGGATATAAAAAGCAACTATCAAAGTGGAGCATCAGTCCACGCATTAGTTACCGTTACAATCATGACGATTACCGCTACAACCAATACGATTTAAGCTTATTTCGTAATCTTCATCATTCGCACGTTATCAACACCGAAGTTAACTCCACCTATAAAAGCAAGTACGGCACCATTGGCCTTGGGTTGGAAATGCGTAATGAATTTCTTATAAGCACAAATATGGGAGATAGAGATAGAAATAATTATGGCTTTTATGCAGAGTATAAAACAGACCTTATCAAAAAACTATCCCTCAATATGGGTGCTTACTTAAATTACAATAGTCGTTTTGGTTGGCAGATTTATCCCGGTTTAGATGTGGGTTATAATCTCTTCGGTAATTGGAGAATATACGTGAATGCTGGGTCCGGACAACGCATACCTTCTTTCACCGATTTATATACCACTGGCGGCGGAAATGTTGGCAATCCTAATCTAAAAGCTGAAAGTGCGTGGTATGCCGAGGGTGGAATGAAATATAACGACGAAAAATGGCTTTTAAACGCCGGCTATTTCTATCGGAGAATAAATGACTTTATCGATTGGACAAGGCCATCCACTAATGAAAGTTGGCGAGCAAATAATTTTATGCAAAACCAGGTTCAAGGACTTAGTCTCACAACGCAATATAAGATTAACACGCAGCAAGAATACCATTGGTTGGCAAGTGTTTCGTATACCTACTTAAATCCAAAAGTTACAAATGCATCTTCGGACGATATGTTGTCTAAATACGCCATTGAAAGCTTAAAGCACCAACTTGTAGGAAATATAATATTTCGTACTAATAATTTTTCTATTAGCGCAGCTCAACGCTTTGTAGAGCGGATAAGTTACAGAAATTATTTTCTGACAGATCTAAAATTTGGCTATAAATGGAATAAATACGGTGTGAACATAGATGCCAATAATCTTTTTGACGTTACATACATTGAAGCGGCCGCAATACCCTTACCCGGAAGATGGTTTAATGTAGGCATTAGCTGTACCATATAAATAAAAAAGAGGATGTCTTGTAGCTGTCATTTCGACTCGTGCAGAGCGCAATGGAGAAATCTGATAAAGAAGCAGTTAACTCGACTTCACTGTATTTCGCTCGAAATGACGACTTTTTAGAAGACATCCTCTTTTCATGTTCAAGCCTATAATCCTAATATGGCTTTATTTAATTGCTCATCAATACCTGATGAGGCAAAATCATCAAACGTTTTATCTGTGACCCGTATAATATGATCTTTGATAAAAATTGCTCCTTCTCTAGCACCATCTTCTGGATGTTTTAAGGCACATTCCCATTCCATTACGGCCCATCCCTTAAAATCATACGCTGTTAATTTACTGAATACAGATTTAAAATCTACCTGTCCGTCACCTAAAGAACGGAATCTTCCAGCCCGCTCTACCCAACCTTGATAACCTCCGTATACACCTTGCTTTCCTGACGGATTAAATTCTGCATCCTTCACATGAAACATTTTTATTCTTTCATGGTAATGGTCAATATATGCCAGGTAATCCAGACATTGCAGCACAAAATGAGAAGGATCATAAAGTAAACAGGCCCTTTGGTGATTATTTACCTTTTCAAGAAACATTTCATAGCTAATGCCGTCATGTAAATCTTCGCCTGGATGGATTTCATAGCACACATCAACGCCCACTTCATCAAAAGCATTCAAAATTGGAAGCCACCTATTTGCCAATTCCTTAAATCCGTCGTCAACCAGTCCGGCTGGGCGCTGTGGCCAAGGGTATACGGTGTGCCAGAGTAATGATCCACTGAAAGTAGCGTGCGCATCTAGGCCTAAATACTGAGAAGCCTTGGCAGCATACTTTAACTGTTGTACAGCCCATTCTGTCCTTGCCTTCGGATTATTATGGTAAGCTTCCGGTGCAAAACCATCAAATAGCTTGTCATAGGCGGGGTTAACGGCAATCAATTGTCCTTGTAAATGTGTCGAAAGTTCCGTTATCTCCAACCCGTGACTATTCACGATTCCTTTTATTTCCTCAGCGTATGTTTTACTTTCTGCCGCTTTTTGCAGATCAAAATAAGATGTTGCCCAAGTAGGTATCTGCACTCCTTTAAAACCCAAACTTTTGGCCCATCCACATATTGCATCTAAGCTATTAAATGGTGCTGCATCACCCAAGAATTGTGCAAGAAATATTCCTGGTCCTTTTAGTGTCCTCATTTGTATAATAATTTATTTTCTAGTGAAAAATGGATTAGCAATTCTATTAATTTCAAGCGCGCTATTTCTTCCAGCCGTTTAAGATATCATTAATTTTAAAAAACTCAAAACACAATTCCAAAGGACTTAAAAAAATAAACCCGGCATTTGGGGATGCCGGGGAAAAACTTATGTTTTTTTAATCAACC
>DATMSZ010000301.1:0-6586 GCA_035565175.1 Pseudosphingobacterium sp. | reverse complement strand
ATACAATGCTAAAACAAATTAGCTTAATGTATAGAAATTTATTTTAGATTTAATACTTTTACGATAATATGAAGCAGCCAAATTTTTTAACTCCGCTAATTGTATTCCTATTAGTAACAACAACCCTTTGTGCGCAAGCGCTGAAAGAACCTGTTGACTATGTGAATCCATACATAGGTAACATTAGCCATATGCTGGTACCTACCTACCCTACGGTTCACTTACCAAATAGTATGTTGCGTGTATATCCGGAAAGAGAGAATTTTACCGGTAATGTCTTGAATGGACTGCCTTTAATTGTAACCAGCCATCGTGGAAGCTCTGCATTTAACCTTAGTCCATTTCAAGGAGCCGTATCTGACATAAAAAATGTCATTCCATTAGGTTATGACAATGAGGTCATCAAACCCAACTATTATAGTGTTGACTTAGACGACCAAGACATTAGGGTGCAATATGCCCCCTCTCATCAATCTGGCATTTATGCGTTTGACTTTAATGCAGCACAAGGTTCGCCTTATTTAGTATTAAACACCCGCAACGGCGCACTGACAATCGATGGCAATGCCATTAGTGGTTACCAGCACCTTGATAACAATACGAAAGTTTACATTTATTTTGAAACAGAAACGAAGCCCTTGGAAATTGGCACGCATCAAGGTGACCAACTAAGCATAAAAGAAAAAACAACAGAAGGCAAAAATGCCTATTTCGTTTTAAAATTCCCGGCGAACACCAAGGGATTAAAAGCCCGCTATGGTGTATCTTTTATCAGCGCAGAGCAGGCTAAGAAAAATTTATACCGTGAGATTAAACATTATGATTTAGTCGCAGTAGCGAGAGAAGGGCGTGAGATTTGGAACAATACCTTAGGTAAAATTAAGGTTTCAGGTAGCGATGAAGACGCAAAAACCGTATTCTACACGTCACTGTATCGCACCTATGAAAGGATGATCTGCATCTCTGAGGACGGACAATACTTCAGTGCCTATGATGGCAAAGTCCATAGCGATGAAGGAAAACCCTTTTACACAGATGATTGGATCTGGGACACCTATCGCGCTACCCATCCGCTACGGGTGCTTATTGAGCCGGAAATGGAAAGCAATATGATTAATTCCTATATTGTGATGACACGGCAAATGCCACGTGCCTGGATGCCTAATTTCCCCGAAGTAACGGGCGATAGCCGTAGAATGAACTCCAACCATGCAGTAGCAATGGTGGCCGATGCTTACAGCAAGGGTTTACGCGGTTTTGATCTTTCTGAGGCCTATAAAGCTTCTAAAGCAGCCATTACAGAGAAGACATTGGCACCCTGGTCCTCAAAACCAGCAGGTGTGTTAGATCAATTTTATAAAGATCACGGTTATTTTCCGTCGCTTGCTCCAAACGAAACGGAAACTGTTCCGGAAGTCCACTCCTGGGAACGCCGTCAACCAATAGCAGTAACCCTTGGTACGGTGTATGATGAATGGTGTTTGTCGGTCATTGCAAATGCGTTAAAGAATAAAGAAGAAGCCAAATATTTTTCTGAAAGGAGCCTCAATTATCGAAAGGTATTTAATCCAGAAACAAAATTCTTCCATCCAAAAGATACACTTGGCGCGTTTATGCCTAACCTGGATTATCGTTTTCCCCCAGGCATTGGTGGACGCGATGCTTACGACGAAAATACGGGTTATGTATATCGTTTTGATGTGCCTCATAATGTAGGTGATCTTGTACAGCTGATAGGTGGTAAACAAGCGTTCGTAGATGCTTTGGAAGATATGTACAACACACCTCTCGGGAAAGGCCGACCAGATTTTTATCATATTTATGCAGATCATACCGGCAACGTTGGTCAATTTTCCATGGGCAATGAACCAGCCATGCATGTCCCATATCTTTATAATTATGCTGGCCAACCATGGCGATCACAAAAACGGGTCCGCAACTTGTTAAATCAGTGGTTTAGGAATGACCTAATGGGAATACCTGGCGATGAAGATGGTGGTGGACTCACCTCTTTTATAGTATTCTCACAATTAGGTTTTTATCCAATTACACCTGGACTTCCTATGTATGTAATTGGAAGCCCCATATTTCAAAATGCCACATTAGCATTAGGGAATGGAAAGACATTTAGCGTTGTTTGCCAGAATTACTCGCCCGAGCATAAATATATCCAATCTGCTAGACTGAATGGTGTCACTTGGGACAAATCTTGGTTTAGTCACAAAGAGCTCATGAAAGGTGGAACGTTAGAACTGGTAATGGGCAAACATCCCAATAAGACAT
Organism: Pseudosphingobacterium sp.; assembly: GCA_035565175.1. Lineage (GTDB taxonomy): Bacteria > Bacteroidota > Bacteroidia > Sphingobacteriales > Sphingobacteriaceae > Olivibacter. Next base: position 4,303 of record DATMSZ010000301.1, on the reverse strand, counting down.
GGGCATCCGGAGAGCACGCCATTCCGCCATCTTTTACAATGGATTAATTATAATTTCTAGAAAGAAACATGGCGATCTAGTACGTTAGATCGCCATGTTTCTAAAAAACTTATGAAAACAAGATTATTACTTTATGTATTTTTTCCCGAGAAGAGTAATTTTATTCCTAGGGAAACATACACCAGCCCTAAAATCTTGTGCAATTTATTTTTAAAAAAATCACTGGAAAATACTTTCTCCTTCACACGGCTTAGCAGTGTAATTAATACTAAATCCCAAAGTAGACATAGCATAGCTATTATAGATCCCAGCACAAGGAATTGCAACGCGGGAGATGCTTTAGCAGGATTTACAAACTGCGGTAAGAAAGAAACAAAGAATAGCGCTACTTTAGGATTTAAGATTCCGGTATATATGCCCTGAGCAAATGTCCTTTTCAAAGGTTGTAAAGCAACATTTTCAAATTCCTGCTTATTTTCTTTTCTCTGAAAGCTACTTATTCCCAAATAAATCAGATACAATGCACCAGCAAATTTTATCACCTCATAGGCAATGGTGAAAGTGGAGAGCAGTGCTGATAAACCAATCGCCATACACAATGCATGAAATAAGGTACCAACATTTAATCCAAGCGTTGTCATCACACCATGACGTTTTCCATTACAAACAACCTGAGAGAGTACTAATGCTTGACCGGGTCCAGGTATCAACACAATAATCATAGCTGTCATTAAAAAGGCAATAAAGGTCGTAGGATCGAACATAACTAGAATTAAATAAAACACTAACCAAGAACCAAGAAACAAGAAACAAGAAAGAAGCCTCTTTACCTAAAAATTTAAAACAATTACATGGCCTCTAACACAAATGTAATGATTTTAAGAATATATCCATTTTAGAATACGCAATATAAAATTCAGGAAGGAACACGTATCATATCGTATCGATCAATCCCTAAAGCATAATGGTCTTTTGTTACTTTAACTACTTTAAAACCATACTTTTCAAAAAAAGCAAAGGAGAATTGCGTAGTATCGAGCAATATATTGCTTGTTGGATATAACAGACTGATCTGCCGTAAGCGGTACTCCAACAGTTTTTTACCATAGCCCTTTTTATGAGCCGTATTGATAATTAAGCCCCAAGTCATGGTCGTCTCTTTCGTCTGTTTGCGATAGCTAAAACCACCACAGCCAATAATTAAGCCATTGTCTTTCACAACATAATAATGATCGTCTGAACTAGCACTACGTAAATAATCCAACCATTCTTCAAATTGTTTTATCTCGTCTAATGTAAAATATTTTGGCACATTCGTTTTAAAAGCATTTATACATCCTTCCCTGTCGCATAAAGCATAAGGTTTAATTTCAAGACCCTGCATATTCTCATTTAGCTTAAACACTCCAATGATGATTATCTAATATTGCGGTAGACATCGTCTAACACCTTTCGTACATCTTCAGCTTTCTGTGTACCAACTAGTAGCCGCCGTCCTTCTTTAGACACTAACTGGATACCCCATTTACCCGAAATATTAAAAGCTTTACCCGCAATACCCCATCGTACACCCCAGCCACCGTATTCACTCAATGGGTGGTATTTCCTTACGTAAACCTCTTTTTGCGTTTGCCATTGGTATCGTTTAAACGAAAAATGAAATGGAAAAAATTTCACGTAAATCCCATCTTGTTTAATCATTGTTTCAAGCTTACTTAAAAGGATCAGTGCATTAATCAATATAATAACAATAAACGGAACGATAAAACGTACCGTAACCAAGGATTGCCAACCGCTCCAGTTTTTGTATAAAGAAACAGCAAACGAAGCTGCAATTAGCACAAGTAGGCCCCAAACCCACCATTTATTAAAGCGCTGCGTTTCGTGAAAAAGTGTTTTAGTGTTATTCATTCGGCATAATCAATTTATTGCAATAAATAAAAAACTAAAATAAGCAATTAAAGTCAATCAATAACCTATCGACACCCGGCTAATTTAGCTACTATCGGGTTTAAGCTATACGAAAACGAACAAAAGTGTTCGGACGGCGGATACTCAATCGTCACATTAGTTACGTTAATTGCTTTACGCTATCAATCCATTAAAGCAGCGGTTGTGAATCCTGTAAAATCGCTAAGATCTGAATAAAATAGGCCTCTTCATTACATGAGAGATTAAAAAAATAACCGGCATAATATCGCGCCGATTATTTTTTTTTGGTATAGTTAATAAAAGAAAATTCTACTTAGCAGGTGTAATTACAATTTCCTTGAATTCAATCGGACCATGATCGCCCTGTATATAAATCGGGCCAGGTGCTCCTTCATTGCTGTTTAACGCTCCGCCAGTAATACCAGGTATTTCTTGGTTTGCAATAATTGTTTTACCATTAGCCACAATGGTAACCATACGACCAACCAGCGTAATATCATAGGTTTGCCATTCATTAGGGCCTAAAGTAGGCATCTCGCTCGGCACTAAGAAACCATACACACCACCAAATAAATGGCTATTAGGATGGTCTGTCATCGGGTTATCAATAATTTGTACCTCATAACGCCCCCTTAGATAAACGCCGCTATTACTTCCCTCTTTATATCTAAATTTAACGTGTAATTTAAAATCTGTAAATTCCTTTTCAGAAACCAAGTTAGCCCCCGATTGTGCACTTGTCAAAACACCGTTTAAAACTTTCCATTGGTTTTCTCCCAATGCCTTCCACCCTGTCAAGTCCTTTCCATTGAATAAAGCTATCGACTTGCCCCACTCAGGTTTATTATCCCGCTTAAGATCAGGTGCTTTAACACCTGTAAAAGAGTAAGTTTCTCCCGCGCTAGTAGTGATAGAGCCTTGAATACGATCGCCAGTTACCATTCCATCCAAAACGAGGTCACGATCTTCTTTTTCCCATTGAGGAGGAATAGCAAAACCGAACTTACCGTTCTCAAATTTAATTTTGGATACTGGTCTGGCGCTTCCACCCGTACTTACAAAACGGCCTACCAGCGTTTTAAAACCCGACAATTCTACTTCCAACCAAGAAGGGGCCGGTTTACCATTTTCATCAACAGTAATATCCCAGCGGCCAATAAGCTCCCCTCCCTGAACGGCATTAGAATGAATAGGTGCCACTTGCGCCTGCGTGTCAGTAGGTTTCGTTAAAGTAAGGAGCAAACAGCATGCAAAACCTAAAAAAAATTTCTTCTTCATAAACTATGGTATTCAAATAAATTAATAAGGAAAAATAAAGATATTGTTTTTTTACGATTAAAGTAATTTCTAGACGCGAACTTACCGGATCATCTCCAACACAGCTTCCTCCCATTCGAAAATCAAAGCCCCCCTGCTAATTCACAAGATCTAAACAACAGAATACCAATACCTGACCAAATTGCAAACTTATACAAGCAGTATCCATGATTTATATAAGAATTATCTTAGTTGTATCCATGATTTCGTAAGATAATAGTAAGACACAGGTAAGTAAAAAGTAACGATACGGCGCCTATTGGTTAGAAATTGGTTGCCTGTTAGTGTGAATTCATATGAAGGTGTTTCTCATTGCTTAAAATGCAATATTATTCAATTTGCTACTGTGTTATTATCTTAAAACTGCAGAACAAAAAATTTTGCTTGGTATTAAAAGGTGTTATATGATCTTCTTGAATACAACGAATCTTTATAAATTTTTCTGAAAGCTGCCTTTCGAGTTCTTCTTCGTTATATTGCTTAACGAGAAGACCACTACATTTCTTCGGGCCATCATACGAAAAAGTTCCAATTGTCAAATAATGATTAATCGATGACGCTGCTATCTCAAGATATTTGTTCACCTCCTCATGATTTGTAAGAAAATGAAAGGTTGCACGATCATGCCAGAGATCATATTGTTTGTCGGGAGCGAAAGATAAAATGTCAGAAACAACCCAAGTTACTCCCCTAGCCTTTTCGCCTAAGCGTACCTTCGCACGATTAAGCGCTTGTTCTGAAATATCCAATATGGTAATATCTTCATATCCTTCCTGGAGAAGAAAGTCAACTAATTTACTATCACCACCACCTATATCAATGATACTGGATGATTTAGACAGACCAAACCTACGAATAAAATCAAGCGATGCGTGCGGAACTTCCTGCGTCCAGCTAACTTCGTGCGGCTGTTTATCAGTATACACCTTTTCCCAATGGCTTTTATTATCACTCATACGACAGCTGTTGTTGAAACAAAGTAAACGATAATATTATAAAAAATAAAATAAGCAGATAAAAGCCTACACGCTACAGTCGATTATATAAACGCAAC
>DATMSZ010000300.1:0-15413 GCA_035565175.1 Pseudosphingobacterium sp. | reverse complement strand
GCAAAGGTTAATACACTGGATGTTTTTTAGTCATCCTATAAATAATACTTTTTTATGCAGTCTTGCGGCTGTGTATTGATTATAAATGATCACTGTCAATCTCCTTAGAAAATTAAAATTTTGGATCGCAAAGTTTGTTGAGATAGGTTTTTATTCATACTTTGGCTCCATCTTTGAAAAATAGGCGAAACTAACGTGTTTAGTTCCGTAAAGCGTTAACCTTTAATTTTTAAACAAAATGGAAAAATTCAATGAATTAAAAGAATTGCTGGTTTCAGCAGAACAAGATGCAGTAGCATTTTATGAAAAAGGAAATAAAGCAGCTGGTACCAGACTTCGCAATGCTTTGCAGCAAACAAAAAATTTGGCACAAGATATTCGTAATCACGTAACAGAGATTAAGAATCAAAAATAACAAAACTATTTATATAGGATTTTAAAAGAGGTTGTGTCATTGATAAAAGATGACCAACCTCTTTTTATATACAGAGACTATACTTCTGCTAATTGTTCGGTACTTCTTCTTGTTCGAATACTTTACCAAACTGCGCGAACGTATTTCCCGCTGCGGAGATCGCCAGTTCCTCCTCGCCTTCACTGGAGGCATTTTTATTCAGTACGTCAATAAATAGCGTCCATTTTTGTCCAGTTGAGGCCCCATAACCGGAAAAAAAAGAAATTCCCTTAATAATACCTAATTTTTCCAGCATCTTAACAATGATACTTCCGCCCATAATTGATCCTTCCAATACATAAAGCGCACCAAGTGCTTCCTGAACATTGCTGATTGCAGGAGCCTGTGCTTCCGGTAAATCGTCAATGGTTGCCTGCAATGCTTCTATATCATTTCTGAGATAAGAAGAATTTCGCCTGTCTTCATAATCTGGTAGAATTTCTTTGGTGATGAATGGTTTGATAGCTTTTTCTACCGCATTGAAATACGCATAGAAATGTTTAAGAAAATCTGCGTAATCGCCCTCATTTCTTATCGCTTTTAATTTCCTGACAACAACAACTTCTAATTGTTGATGAGGTACTTTAGTCGCTTCTTTTATTTTTGTACTGAGCATATTCGTTATTAATTATTAGTTATTCGTCATGTTGTGCGGAATTGAAACATCTGTATTATTTCTATTCAGTTCTTCCTTGTCTCGTCGCTATCGCTAAATTTTAGTGTCGTTATTTAAACGATGAACCTAAACAAAGATTGCAAATTTGAAAATAAAAGTTGTATGCAATCCGCTTAATTTTGTATCAATTTCGCTGAATGATAGTAAATAGTATAACGGGAATTATCTTGGAAGTGATTGGGTTTGTATTGCTTCTCGTTCAATTGGCAACTAAATTCGTTATATACTTATCCCCTTCTTTCATTACCAATCCCATGCCTATAAACAACCTCATATTTGAGTAAACCGTTGCCCAAGAGATACCGTGACGTATACGCAAGCCCATCCAAAAAGCCTCAATATTTTCGATTTTTTGTTGTTCGCATAATGCTTCGATTAGTATTTTTCGTTGCGTACTGATCATGTGACCTTTGTTCATGAGAATCTGATAAATTTTTTCGCACTGTAGTTTTGTTTCCATAGATTGTTTCATAAATTGGTTATTTCGGTGAGCTATAAACGTTATTTTAATTTGAATTGCTGTTTATATATCGGTACATAATTCTCAGAGTGGGGCTTTTGAATTATAGGTTGGTTTTGGTTGTTTAAATATTCTCGCCTTGTATCGGTAAAAGACTTTAGATTTGTAAAACTGCTTAAGGTGGAGGAGCTCTTTATTAATGTAAGAGCTGCATACAGGCCCGGTTCGTCCAAGTTGCCCAAAGAAATATCAGCAGAAAATGTCAATGTAACATTTGGCTGCATACCTTCGAAATAGTCATGCCAACCTGCTGCGTTCTGTAGAATAAAGCTGCTGAGATATACGGTATAAGAATCAATGTGAATACCAAAAAATCCAATCGGCTTGCCATATGTTTTTTCGCCGATCAATTTCACATCAAAATAGGGTTTTAAGCTACTGATTAGCAGCTCGCTTGCCGAAGCTGTATTGCCGGAAACGATAAAATAAACATGTTGGATGCTTTCTAATTGACCCACTTTATTAAAAAAAACGGTGTTGGCATTTTTACTGAAATCAACATCAGCCATAGTGGCCAAGCGACCATTATGCATGACGGTATTGCCATTGGCGTCCCTGTACAGTTGATTTTTCAATATGGTTGCCTTTCCACTTTGCATCAGACTGTTGAATTGTTCGCTATACATAACATGTCCGGTTAATCGGGAAGGGGCAATCAGATTAGCCATGTATTCCGCAGTCTCTACATAACCACCACCGTTTGATCGAAGATCAACAATGATGTCGCTGATTTCCGCAGAAACGTAGCCTGAAAAGATATTATCGAGTTCGCTCTTTATGTTAGCAAGTAAAGGGAAAGATCCCAAAGCAATATATCCCACGTTCTTGCTGCCTATTGTTATTATATCATTTTTTAAAATAGTTTCAGATGAAATGGTTGAAATTGATGCCTTATTCACTGTACTACTTTTTGTAGTTTCTTGTTCTAGGTAAGAATATTTTGGGCTGCCCTCGTATACAGGCAATTCGTAGGAATTGCCTGTTTGTGGGTTGCTATTCATTTGTGAGATATCGTACAGTTCCGTTTTATAGGCCGTTAGTTCCGGGTTTATTGTCCCATAGCGAGCCCGTGGATCAAAATCAGCGTAGCTAGGTAAGCCCTCTTGCCAAAGATAAACTTGTTTGGCATAGAGAAAAACGGAGTCCAATGTAAATTCCATACGGGTACCCGTTGTAGGAGAAACTAGCTCGTCTATCAATCCCTTTTCTTCCTTTTTGCAGGAAACAAGGACTATTAACAGAAATACAGCGTAAGTTAATACACCAATACTTCGTTTTAAAATGCCGACTCTATTTTTCATTTATGCTTTAAGTTTACAAAGCCAGTATTTCACAAAATGCAAAGACAAAGGGGTTAAACCTTCGTGCAAAATTGCACTCGCCACAGATGTTTTATTATTCTATAATAGTAATCGCATTCGGTAAATAGACGGTACTAAAAATGTCTGAAAAATAGGCATTGGGTTCATATGTATAACCCATTGCTTGATAACTGTCTATAGGGAAATCGGCTGGAATTTTAATATCAACTTCGTTTAGTGAAACCCTAAGTATTTCCACCGGGATATAATCGTTCGAGTTCTCATTGTTTAGTTGCAACTCCTTAATTTTATCCATATTCTTTCCGAGGAGTGTATATTGCTGTCCCCTTTTTAGTATAAGCGATGTTGATAAGGGCATATATGAAGGTCTTGGATCTTCAATCACTTCAAAATCTCTTTCTACCGTGATGGCATATGGTGCACTTTCCAATCTAATGGATGTATATGTGCCTACGGCGGTTTCACCGAGGATAGCAGCAACAGCTAAAGGCGTAGCATTAGAATCAATAGGAACTTCTACTTCTTGACCTGTAGCATTAAGTAAAAATACTTTTAATTGCCCTTCACCCGTATTGAAATAATCTCCCATAAAATTAAGCTGTTCACCAACCAGCACAAAATTTTTATCATTATATGTCGTAACGCCACTAAAAGTATTGATATAAGGTTTAGGCACATTGACAACACGTTTTAATTGATACACCTTAGCTGTTCCATCCTGAGCAGTAACGGTAAAACTCGCGCCATCCGCAAAAGCTATTGCTGTGTTGGACGCCGGTTGCACATTGGCACGTTCGGATATGGTAATGGTTGGCGTAACTGTTTCAGGAATAGGCTGTTCTGGCGGCCAGTAAATAATAATTTCATTATTTTCTATAACACCTTTTAACGGTGCTCCATTCGCGTCCACAATACTGAAATTAATCATTTCGGCATATGGGAAATCTGGGGATTCTTTTTTGCAGGACGAAAATAATGCCAGCATTAAACACACAAGGCAGTAGGCCTGTATGTTAGTAAATAAATGGAGTAATTGCTTATGGATATGTAATCGTTTCATGTAATTAGTGCAAGTCAATTTTATTTCATTCAATTCCTTATCTTTACTCCAATAAATACCTTTTAACAATCCGGGCATTTATTGAATTCAGGTCTGAGACCTGAAATTTATACTAAAATGGGGTTTGCACGTCAATGTAGAACCCTATTTTAGTTTTTTGCATGGAGTTTATTTCAATCTTTTAGTAGAGAAATCAACATCGGTAAAATAAGGTCCGGTTCCTGTACCAACGATAGATGTTAATTGTACAACATATACGCGGGTAGCTGTATTAAGATTGGTATTATTTGCTACCACGGCATACCTGTTCGCTACTGGTGTTATTGTTCTAGCAGTTGGATCATAATTATACCAACCAGCCACCGTACCATTGCTTCCTAATGTTGTGATGCTCCAGTTGGTACTTGTTAAATTAGTAAGTTGTACCGCCGATACGTTGCTAATAGACGGCAAATCAACATATCCTAAATTATAACCCGTTACCTCAGTAATATTGCCATTAAAGTTCTGGTTAAACACCACCTCATTTCCGGTGCTGCTTACGGCATTATTGAATAAGCTGTAGCCAACACTTCCCCAGCCTGATGCAGACGGGGTGGTTGCGCTGTTGGTGAAACCGCCTGCTTGCGTTCCTCCGACAGGAATAACAGCAGTTTCTTGTTCTAAAGCCAGTTTCGGTTCTGCTAATTCAGATTTATTACAAGCAGTAAATGTTACCGCGATAAACGTTAATGCTGCAATTGATTTTAAGATATTTTTTTTCATTTTTTTCTTTTTTAAAGTGAATGTGATATATATTTAATAGGCAGTGCCCGGATTGTTTTCTTATTCATTGGTAACGGTTACAGGCCAATTTGTACGAAATGGGCTAAAACCTCCAAAAAGTGCCGTTGGGTAGTATTGTCCCGGAGGCAAATTATTAGGTACACGGATAATGGCCTCTGTTCTGGTGTAGCTTTCAATAGGTAGTAAAACCTTCTCCCCATTTATAGTAATACTGAACTCTTGAAAATCATGAAAGACATTTGAGGAAGTTTTGATCGTAAAGCTTTCGCCACTTTTTACATTGATGGTATGGTGGTCTATATTAGGGCGTTGGTACACCAATCGTATGGGATATTGACTTTCAGCTGATAATGCCTGTACTTTTACCTTGATTTTATATAAGCCCGTATCAAGCGTTTGGGGTACGCCTAGTTGACCGAAGGTATATAATTTATGATCGCCCATCATCGATACGCTAACCCTTGCCATACCTGCGGCCCCTCTGGGAGATAAAGGCGTTTCCAGTCCATCTTCACTCACCAGGTAAGCTGTTATCTTCGCAGCATCGTTTGTGTTGAAATTACCCTGTAATTGAATCGTGTTGGCACCCACACCCCAGTTGGCAATAGTGGTTTCAGTGGAAGCTTCTTGGATGACTAAAGGTGCAATTTGCTGCAATACTATCACTAATTTATAGGTGGAAGTGCTGTTATCGGCTCCTTGCACTGTATAAGTTACGGTGCTATCCAGTACTTCCACAGGCACTATTTCTCCCCGCAAATGTGCCCCTTCCGCTAAGGTTACCTCCGGGTCTATTACATCCAGTTGATAATAAAAGGGGATATAAACGGTGATCGTTTTGTCACTCTCATCAATTGCACCTGAAATGGCACCGTCGGCGACGGGCACCTTATAAGCCACAATTTTGCTATTAGGTAAGGGAGTTAAATCTTCTGTTTTTTTACAGGCGTATAAGGATAAAAAAGCCACAAAAAAAAGAACTAGATTGGGTAACTTTCTTTGTTTCATTTGTATATATAGATTAGGGTTTAATTTCAAAGGTGGTGCTGCCTTTCGGTACAAGCACGTATTCAAACGTGAAAAACATATGAGGTACGTTTCTAAACCATTTATCGGGCGTAAAGGCGTCTTCATAGCAGCTAATCATTTTGATCTTAGCATAATTGCCTTTTGCTGTACGAATGACGATAGTTCTTGGTTTTAAAATAGTTCCATTTTTTAAGGTTAAGGGACTTCCAAGTGCATAGGCAACATGTTGTTTATCATAACTTCCATCTCCTACCGTTGTTCCTCCAAAATCATATAAATACCAACCGATTCCCTCACCAAAGTCCCCGGCTGTATCGGTTCCCACTATCCCGCCGCCAGTCTTAAATAAATTATCTGCCGGAACAGCTGTTACTTCGTCAAATGCCTGTTCAAGAACAAGAATTCCACCCTGACCAGCACCGCCATAGCCATTACTGGTACTGTTTTGTCCATTGTTGGCTCCCAAAAAGCTATTATATAGGGCACTAAACGAAACATCCCACCGTTGCGTTCTGGCGTATGAAAGTTGAACTTCTTCCTTATTCTCCAAGCTGAATAGAACAGCTGTTTTTGCTTCTGTCGGATTTTCATCATCGGTTTCTACGGCTAGGTTCTCTACTCTTTGTAAGGTATAATATGGCACTGTAGAGCCTGTTTCCTCTGGCACTTCTTCTTCGGGTTGCGGATCGTCATTTTTATCTGAGCATGCTGTGACCAAGTTCAGCATCATCCAGCTGCATAGCAGTATGCAAGCTTTTGAAAAAATAGTACGCTTTAGTTGATTACTTTTAACATTCATTTTATTATATGTATAAGGTGATTAATTCATCATTTCTACTACTGTGTGTTAAGATTTTTACTTCCATCCTGTTGAACGAAATAGCGGAAGGTAAAATAAGGCGCAGGCCAGTTGAGATCAGTTACTGTTGGTGGATTGCCTTTGTATACATTGATCAGCTCTAGCTTAGCATATTTGCCATCGGCAAGGCGAAGCACATATACTCTGTTCTTAATGGGTACTACTAAATGTGTATTTAAGCTATAATTGAACCAACCACTGGAATTCGGCCCGGATGCCCAGCCTATTTTGCCGATCTCACTTTGATTAAATACATCGTCAGATGGGGCCTCCGTTACGGCAGCATAAGGCTGGTCGAGTTTTAAGGCAGCAGTTTGTGTTGCAGGTCCGCCAAATCCGGGATTGAATTCGTCATCAGCGTTATTGACATAAATTTCACTGTTGTAAGGCCCTGTAAAGGCTAAATCCCATTCGGATGTTTTTAAATACCTGGCCGAGTCAACCGCATTACGTATCCAAATTTGTCTTTTATCACTGAAGCGATATAAGAAAATTTAAAAAGGCCGTTTTTCTTTGCCATCTACACCATCCGACATAGAAGCATCCGTATCTCCCGCCAAATCATATATTGCGGTACTCTTCCCGTCTTCATAGCCAGGGGTAATTTCATCATTCTTTTTACTACATCCGCTAGCCAGAAATACGCCAAATAAAACGCATAGAAATAATCTTTTGTCTCCGTCTAATAGCCAGTTCAAATATCTTAGCCACCGGCACCTTGATTTTATCGTTTTCATTTTGTTTTAGTTATTAGCTGTTCGTTATTGGTTGTTCGTTATTTGTTATTAGTTATTGGTGTTCATCACTCCTTACTCATCATTCAACATCCCTTACCTGCTAGTCGTTAAAAAACCGATAGGTTATACCTGCCAACACTACACGGCCTAGTTGTCCGGGCATCAGATAATCGGTATAGTCGGCTATATTTTCGGCAGTAATTTGTAGCGACAAGTGTTTTTTAAAGACCTTTTTCTCCACGGAGGCATTGAGTAAAAAGAAGCCATCAACAAATGTGTCGTAGCGGTCTATATAATAATTCCCATTCGCATCTTCAAAAGGATATCTACCACGATAATTCACTCTAAAAGTAAGCCCCAAATCCCATGGTTGATAGTTATAGAAAACCCGCAGGCTGGTCATATGCCGCGAACGGTTTTCCAGTCCCCAATAATCGGAAGGCTTAGACTGAAAGGTTTCCCCTGTTGCAGGGTTCCGCAAATTGTAATAAGGCCAATTACCTGCCTGGATACTATCTTTCACACTTTGATCTTTGGCAATGAGGTATTGATAACCAAATGAAATATCTAAGTCGGGCAGCGGTTTATAAGAAAAGGAAGCTTCTAAGCCTTTATTATTAACTTTCGGAAGATTCAGATAAGAATAAATCATTTGCCCATCCGTAGCTGTAGCCACCTGAAAACTATTGATCTGGTTCTTTATATGATGATAAAAGGCACTGAACTCCACTTGCCAGGCACTTGAAGGCTTTATAGTGGCCGTCAAGTTAAGAGTGTTACTCTGCTCGGCCTGTAGGCCGTCTTGTTGTAATTTGTTGAAGGTATAAGTTCGTAGTTCACTCAATAGGCCTGCCTTTTGCATAGCCAATAACTGCGTTCGAGCGATATCTGCTCCCAATACCGTATAACCTACCAGTGGATTGGTGAATACCTGAAATCGCTGGCGAAAATCAGGGGTTTTAAAGCCCGTGCCGAGAGCCGCCTTAACTATCAGAAACGCAGCAGGAATATAGGTGATTCCCAGATTTGGGTTAAAACGCCCTCCATAGTTAGCGTGATAATCATAACGCCCACCACCTAAAAGTTGTAGCTGATCTGTTAACCGCCACTCTCCCTGTGCGTATGCAAAGCCGTTTTTCATGGAGGGAACATCGCCAAAGGTACGATCATCCATGGTTTCCAACGCGCCTCCTACACCACCCGTTAGGGATAAACCGCTAATCCGATTATAAGCAAATTGCTGTTCCACGCGGAAGATAGATTGTAGGAAATGATTTTGTTCACCCAATGTTCCATTGGCCCACTCAATTTTGGAATTCCAGTCGTAACGCGTGAAATAAAAGCGGCTAAGTGATTGCATTCCATTTTCATACGTGCTATTTAAATACGCAGATGCATTTAAATCGGTTTCATCCATGTGGTCTTTATATACGTCGTTACCGTATCCACGCGTCATGACCGATTTACGCAAGCCATAACGACCGCTCAATCCAATGGTGGAGGTCTTACTTATTCGATAACGGCTGCGCCCTTGCAAGGTGTAATTATCCGAAGGCGGAACAGTGGTTCCGCTAGTTTGATACCGTCTGTTTACATTAAACCCATCCGTATGATAAAAATTAGCAGACAGACTTGCTTCCCCTCGGTTGGAAGCAAAAGGTGTTTCTCCTTCTAATGTGGCGTCCACTATTTGTAACGATCCATAGCGGAGAGATGCTACTCCCTGAGGTTGTAAAGCCCCATGACGGGTGACAATATTGATGGCACCTCCCATAGCTTCGCTGCCAAAAAGACAAGAGGCTGCTCCTTTAATTATCTCAATACGTTCAATGTTGGTTACACTGATACGCGACAGATCGAAACTCCCGCTATTGCGTCCTACCATCGGCTGGCCATCAATCAAAATCATCACATACTCGGATGAAAATCCTTGTAGCTGAACGCCAACAGAACGATTTCCTCCAGCAATATTGTTGACGATGGCAATACCTGTTTGCTCTTTCAAGACCTCATCTAGCCGCCTGCTTCCCATCAGTTCAATTTGTTTACGAGTGATAACCGTTACCGGCATAGCCGAATTTGTTACAGGTATCAGGTTGTCTGGTTGAACAAGCTTATCGTTAACCGCTACTTCATTCAAAGTATGTGTATCTTTCTGAAGTTTTATTTCTATTTGCGCTGTTTGGCCTGCGGTAATTTCTATGGATTGTTCATGACTTTTATATCCCATATGACTGACGGTTAGCATATATGTACCAGCATATAGATTGGTGATTTTGAAAGATCCGTCTCCTTCAACTTCCATGAAACGATTATCCGGATTTAAGGTTATAGTGGCTGCTGCTATGGTTCTTCCTTCGCTATCGTAAATTACTCCTTGCAAAGAACCTTTGATTTGACAAAATACAGTTATGGGGAATAAGTACAGCATCAGTAAGTAAAATTTAAGCATTCGCCTTGTCGTTATTTTTAATCATTCTAAATAATGATACAAATGTTGAGATAATCTGCCAAAAAGGTTGTATGCGAAACGCCTTATTTTGTATGAATTCCGCCATAAAAGTGAGAAAGTGCTGAATATGAAGCGTTACTATTTTGTAATTATTCTAAATAACAGTTGCTTTGTATCGTGATTTTAGAAATTTTATGAAGAGACGATTTTTTTTGGCGGTTCTGATGGGGTTCATTATCCCTTATTGTTACGGTATTCCGAGCAGAATCATAACACTTAGTGGCGCGTTAACAGAAACAGTAGACGCATTGGGAATGGGAAGTAAAATTGTTGCGACTGATGTAACCAGCATTTACCCTGCTTATGTTAAACAATTACCGAAGGTGAGTCGAAATCGATCCGTTTCTACCGAGGGGTTGTTATCGTTCGCACCTGATATAGTATTGGCTCCTGAGGGACATATCAATCAGGAGATACAATATCAATTAAAAGCATCGGGTATACGGTTAATAATCTTCAAACAACAATATAGTGCTGCTGGAGCCATAAGCTTTATCCAAGCGGTGGCTAATGCTATTGGAATACCCGACAGGGGGAAAATATTGGCCCAAAAAACTGAACAGCGGCTCCAGATAGCAATTGAGCAAATAAAAGAGTCAAAGCAAGCGAAGAAGAAGGTTTTATTCATTTATGCACGTGGTACGGGTACAATGAGCGTCGCCGGTAAAGGTAGTAGTATTGATGCACTCATCAAACTAGTAGGTGCTCATAATGCTATTCATGAATTTTCCGATTTCAAACCCTACACCACCGAAGCTATGGTAAAAGCAGATCCAGACGTTATACTAATGTTCGATTTTGGTTTAAGTAGCTTGGGCGGAAAGGCCTCTGTTCTGAAGATGCCCGGAATAAAACTTACTAAAGCTGGCAAGAACGAGCGTATCATTGATATGGATGGCCAATTACTAACCAATTTCAGCGTGCGTTTGCCAGACGCTATTTTAGCACTTCATCAAAGATTAGCGAGATAAGATGAAGAAATTAGCCATATATAGTGTGTTGATCTGCAGTTTGTTTTTAGTTATTTTTTCTTCGCTTACGTTTGGTGCAATGCACATTCCTTTTAATGAAGTCGTGTCAATATTAGGTAAGTTCTTTGGGGCTCATTATGCCAATGTCAATACAACATATGAGGGGATTATCTATATTATAAGGCTTCCGCGCTTGTTGTTAGGCTTATTGGTTGGGGCTGCTTTAGGAATATCGGGCGCCGCAATACAGGGCATTTTTCGCAATCCGCTTGCCGAACCAGGTCTGATAGGCATTTCTGCAGGCGCTTCATTAATGGCCGTTATCGTTATCAGTTTCGAACTAAGTCTACTTGCCGGCTTAAGCAATTTATTGGGTTATTATTTATTGGCATTCGGAGCCTTCGTTGGAGCGGGTATTGTAGCTTTTCTGGTGTACAATATATCGAGAACCGATGGAAGGGCAAATGTAGCTACGATGTTGTTGGCAGGAATCGCTATTAATGCTTTTGCAGGAGCATTAACCGGATTGATAACATATTTAGCGGATGAGCAGCAATTGCGTACTATTACGTTTTGGATGCTAGGGAGTTTGGGCGGAGCTACGTGGCAAACAGTATGGAGTGTGATGCCTTTTATTGTTATCCCTTTAACCATTCTTCCGCTTTTGGGAAAATCCCTAAATGCGTTTTCCTTGGGTGAGACACAGGCCAATATCTTGGGTTTACGGCCAAATCGAGTAAAGACGCAGGTCGTAATACTGGCTACATTAGCGGTTGGTGCTTCGGTGGCCGTATCTGGGATAATTGGCTTCGTCGGTTTGCTAGTACCACACATCATTCGTTTAACCGGGGGGGTTGATCACCGATTTGTGTTACCAGCTTCGGCACTGATGGGAGCGCTCACCTTAACCCTAGCTGATGTATTGGCCCGTAATCTTGCCGCACCGATTGAATTGCCAATAGGTGTTATTACAGCACTTTTGGGTTCTCCTGTTTTCTTATATATACTTATTAGGGAGAAAAGAAAACTCTTTAATTAATATGATTCACTATGCTTACCGCCACTAGATTAAACTATGCAATTGGAAAACATTGTTTATTACGCGATGTTAGTTTTCAGATACAACCCGGGGAATTGTTGGCGATCTTAGGAGCCAATGGTGCCGGTAAATCTACCTTGATAAATATTCTGAGTGGAGAAAAAAAACCAAGCTCCGGTAAGGTAAGACTTTTTGATAAAGAATTGGGCGATTATTTGCCTCATGAGTTAGCTAGGAAGAGAACGATTCTTCAGCAACATAATAGTGTGCAGCTCGGCTTTTCAGTGGAAGAAGTGTTATTGATGGGGAGGTATCCACATTTTAAACATCGTCCGAGTAAAATAGATTTGGTTGCTGTAGAGGAAGCAATGGAAATATGCGGTGTTGAACATCTTGCAGAACGATCCTATCCGTCGCTTTCTGGCGGCGAGCAGCAAAGAGTTCAGTATGCACGTATATTATGTCAGGTATGGGACCAACCGGAAAGCCTATTATTAATGGATGAGCCTGTTGCGGCCTTGGATCCACAATATCAACAACAAACGATGGCCATTGCGAAAGCATTTAGTCAGAGGGGCTTTATGGTCGTAGCTGTATTACATGAAATCAACTTGGCAGCTCAATATGCCGACCGTATCCTCATGTTAAAAGGTGGTAGGAAATGGCTCGACGGCACGCCTACGGAAATTTTGACACCTGCACATATTTATTCTATTTTCAATACCGATGTGGATGTTATATTGAACAAACAGACTTTAAAGCCAATTGTCATACCTAAACAGGTAAACCTTGCCATCAGCTCCTTTAACTCCTTATTACCATCTATTGCAACATGCGAGAAGGAGGTTGTTACCTAATATCGCTAGGAGCGATGCCAAAATATTTTTTAAAGGCCGCGCTGAAGTTCTGTTGATGGTTATAACCTGTTGCATTCGCTACTTCGGCAATACTTTTACACGCTTCTAATAATAGGGAACGAGCCTTTTCCATACGAACCCTCGTTAGGTAGTCGTATATGGTAACCGAAAAATAATCTTTAAAAGACTGTCGTAACTTCGATTCACTCATTCCAATTTCTTCTGCCAAAGTTCTTTGCGTAGGAGCCTGGGCGTAGCGCTCATCCAATATTGTTCTGGCCTTGAGTAGTTTAACCACATCATCGCCTACTAAATGCTCTCTTTCTTCAATAAAGTTGTCATTTAGCTGCTCTAATTGATAAACCAATAACTCGGATATTTTAGACTCTGTATGAATGCGACGTAATTCTCCTGTGCGTTTATTGTCTTTAAGTTCTGAAATAACCTTTAGCATTTCATGCGTCACAAACATATCGTCATGAGCAAAAGAGGTATATTCTCCTTTATTTATCTTTTGTACAAAATCTTCATGCAAAATAGATTCCGGGGCAATTAGCTTAAAATAAAAATCTTTTGACAAAACAACTAAAAAGTAGTCGTATTCGGTGCCCGATTGAAGCTCATAATCCTCCACGAAGGAAGGTATATAACGAACATTATGGCGTCCCCTTCCGTGAAACGAAGTTTTTATTTTTCTATTATGGTCGTTTCTATAAAATACAAATTGACTTGACACGGTTTCCCCCTCGACCTCCGTATGTATACGAACCGGTCCTTTAAAGCTCATTTCCGAATATAAGATAAACAATCCACCAGTGGAAAGTTGATAATTGGACATATGTATCGGATGCCGCTCTATGACGGTTTTTTTTTCATTCAGGGGGCTATTTGGAAGGCATATATCGGATATATCTTCAATAAATAACCAGTCTTGCAAACCTTCTATTTTACTTTTAACTATCATGGTTTAGCGTATCTGTTTCGCAAATATATGAAATCATTTGATAATTTATACTGATTCTAAATAATAAACAGTCCACTCAATTTAAGGCGTTATGCTGGTATAATACCTTATTTTTCGGTCTGTGTATGTAGTCGCATTGGAAAAAGTTATGTTTATTTGCTGTGTTTAATTGTTAAGGTATGTCGAGTAAAATTGTTGTGGTGGGAAGTAGTAATATGGATATGGTGGTAAAAACTACCCATATACCTGAGCCCGGAGAGACGGTGCTGGGCGGGACATTTTTAATGAACCCGGGTGGAAAGGGTGCAAATCAAGCAGTTGCTGCCGCACGTCTAGGAGGAAAGGTGGGGTTTATTACAAAAATAGGAAGAGATATTTTTGCTCAACAATCGGTTCAACTGTTTGATAGTGAAGGGATTAATGTGGATGGTGTTTTAACTGATGCCAACCACCCCTCAGGTATCGCGCTCATCACGGTAGACCAAGGCGGTGAAAACAGTATAGTGGTAGCGCCAGGAGCAAATGCTCATTTAAACGCAGAGGATGTGATTGTAAAATTAAACGCTTATCCTGATGCAAAGATTATTTTGTTACAATTAGAAATCCCAATGGAAACTGTGGAAGCTACGTTGAGATACGCAGATGAGAAAGGTATTCTGGTAATGGTTAATCCTGCTCCCGTTAATAAAAAAATACTGGACCTTTTCCCTTTTATTGACATACTCACACCTAATGAAAAAGAAGCCGAAATGCTGTCAGGTATCACAATAATCGACATAGAGACGGCAAAATTAGCTGCGACAGAAATCCGTAAAAAAGGGGTAAAGAAAGTAATTATCACACTAGGGAAATTGGGCGCCATCCTGGTAAATGAAAAAGGCGCTCAACATATACCTTCTCCTCAGGTAACTGCAATAGATACAACGGCTGCTGGAGATGTATTTAATGGTGCTATCACCGTGTATCTAGCTGAAGGAAAATCATTGCAAGATGCCATTTACTTTGCCTGTAAAGCCGCCGCAATCGCCGTTACGAGACTAGGCGCACAATCCTCTATTCCTTATCGAAATGAGGTGCTGTTAACATATAATTAGTTGCTAGTCCGCGGAAAGTGAATAATTTCCATTGGAAAAAAGTAACCTCAACTAATGGAATTATGGCAACACATAGTATCGGAAGAGAAAAGGAGTGTTAATTTATGAAACAGTTTTCATAATTTTTGCAGTCGTAGAAAACTAGCGACTTCTTTAATTGCCTGCTATCCTTGGTCAATTACTCCACCCATCTGAAAAAAAACATAAATCATCTCTTATATAAAGTCTCTACAATATGCACTTTTAAGATAATGCTATTCGCTCCTCGCTGCCGGTCTTGATAGTATATGAAAGCATCAAAGTCCGCCCTCTGGCGGACCACACAGGGGAATGAACTAAGCACAGCATTCTCTTGAACGCCGCTGAAAAATACCCAAAAAGTGAAAAATAAATCTGATAGCTTCATCACCGCTAAAACCGCCGAAGGCAGCGTGAACCGAGCTCATGAACTTAGCGCAGCGTTCTCACGAACGCCTATTAGATGATTTAAATGGTGAGTAATACCATTGAAAATAAATACTTATGAATAATGC
>DATMSZ010000299.1:0-13256 GCA_035565175.1 Pseudosphingobacterium sp. | reverse complement strand
TTGTTTCTCAGCTGGGGACTTAGTATTTTGCTAAGAAAAATACCCGTTTTGAGGAGGTATTTGTAAGTTAGACCAAGTTAATCTAGCTGATACTCCCTATTTAATACATCCTTTTTATGTTCATTAGGAGTAATACCAAATTCATCTTTTTAAAGTATTTCCGAAAACACTTAGTTTCATTAAACTCCCACCAAAAGCGCTACTGCGTCACTTCTTGACTTTTGATGATGCCATTTCTACATTCCCTAACTTTACGATTGATCTCGTTTCAGCGCTCTGTACTCGGAAGGTAGCATGTTATATTTTGCCCTGAAAGACTTTGCAAAATAATTAGGCGTGCTAAATCCAACCGCGTAACATATTTCGGCTACAGTTTTGTCGCTCTTTTCCATAAGTGCAACAGCCTTTTCCAATTTAACGGTTCGGATAAAATCGACTGGTGTTTTACCCGTTATATTTAAACATTTTTTATAAAGAGATACCCTGCTCTGCCCTAGATGCCTGCTCAGATCTTCAACTGACAACTGCGGATTGTGAAGGTTATCCTCTATATATTTTAGCATCTTATTAACAAAAACCACATCGTCCGATTCAAGGTCAAGCTCTGGGGCTTTAACATTAATTTGTCGCGAATACGTTTTTTTGAATGTTTGATGAAGCGTAAGCAAATTTTTAATTTTGGAGTGTAAAATTTCAAAATTAAAAGGTTTGGTCATATAATCATTTGCCCCTGATGATAAACCTTTCAACTGCTCCCCCTCTCCTGTAAGTGCCGTTAATAAAATAACTGGAATATGCTTTGTTCTTTTATCCGATTTTAACTTTTTAGACAGTTCAACCCCATCCATTTCAGGCATATTGATATCGCTTACAATAAGCTGAGGATGGGACGCAAGCGCTTTCTGCCATCCTTCTTTTCCATTTACTGCTTCCAATATTTTAAATGAACTCTTAAGATTATCTTTAAGATAGAATCTAAAATCATCGTTATCCTCTATCAACAGAATTAAAGGTGCATTCATTTTACGTCTACGTGAATCAGTTAAACTGAGGCTTTCACTAGGATCATTTTCACTTTCTGTCTGTGTAGATGGTTCAGTAACTACTGAAGAAGATGAAGAAAGTCGCAAATATACAATGAAACAGGTACCCTCACCAGGAGTGCTCTCCACCGTTATTTCGCCATTGTGCATTTTCACAAACTCCTCCGTGATAGAAAGTCCGATCCCCGTTCCCTGATTAAGAATAGCCGATGAATTTTCGTTTTGGAAAAACCTTTCAAAGATCTTCGCCTGCTTATCTTTGGGAATACCTATTCCTGTATCCCTTACCCGTATTTCTACCAAAATCAAGTCCTCTCCAGATGTCGACGGTTGTATTAGCTCAACAGAAACTTTTCCGCCGGAGGCAGTAAATTTAAATGCATTTGAAAGTAAATTAAAGATAACGCGCTCTATCTTGTCCTGATCAAATGATACTTTTAGTTGCTCAACCGCACTGCTGAAACTTAGTTGAATCTGCTTCCTTTCGGCCAAGTCCCAAAAAGAGTCTGAAGCTTCTTTTACAAAAGCGACAATGTCACCATCGCTTTTATTCAGTTTTAGCTCATGCTCTTCCATTTTACGAAAATCGAGCAGCTGATTAACCAAATTCAAGAGTCTCCGGGCGTTTCTTTTAATCATAGAAAGCTGGCCATAACTTTCCTTTCCTTTTGATTCCAAGAGCTTATCTAGTGGAGCGAGAATAAGGGAAATAGGTGTTCTGAATTCGTGGCTGAGATTTGTTAAAAATTTAATTTTCAAAAAATCGAGCTCCTGACGCCGCTGTGCTTCTTTGCGTTCCTGCTCTATCAGCTGTCTGGCCTGCGTACGTTCCTGTTCCAGCGCAAATTTCCGCTTCAGATTATTTATGCCCCTGTTTCTGATATACCATAACAACGATCCAAAAACGCAGATATAAAGAAAGTAAGCCCAGTTTGAACGCCAAAAGGGTGGCAAAATTGTTATTTTTATCTGGCCCCCATTTATAGGGACCGGATTATCGCCTACAAATGCCTTTACATGAAAAACATACGATCCAGGATCAAGATTGGTAAACGTTGCTTTTCGCAAATTAGCAGGTACAGAAAGCCAACGTTTATCAAAGCCTTCCAGATTATATTTATAAGTTACCCGATTCGAATTATAAAAATCAAGCAAAGCAAACTCCAGTGAGAACACGTTTTCTTTGTGCCGTAACACTAATTCCTCTGATTGGGTTATCGATCGAGAGAGTATAGTGCGGCCATTTATCGAATCGCCCACCGCTATGCGCCGATTAAACATATCCAGTTCTGTCAAAACTAAGGGCGCATGATGAATCTGATGATCAATAGCTCCTGCCCTAAAGATGTTAAAACCGTTTGCCCCTCCAAATATTAGCTCACCACGCTTTGTTTTTAAAGCTGCATTTGAGTTAAATTGCCTTCCTTGTAAGCCGTCCGTTTCGTTATATCTGCAATAACTGAACTTTACGTCGCTCCCTTGTTCAGAAACAGCGATTTTGTATAGGCCGTTACTGGAACTGTACCACATATTGTGATTCTCGTCTTCCTGAAGTTCAAAAATCGTATTTTCAGGCAGTCCCGACTCCTCACTTAGATTACGAAACTTCCCGGTTGCCGGATTATAAATACTTATCCCTTCACGTGTTCCAAGCCAAAGCCAGCCCCTGCTATCCTCACAGATAGAATTTACATAATTTATAATGAGACTATTACTATCGTTCTCGTTAGCAAAATGCTGGGTAAATGTGAACGTCTTATTATCTAATTTATAGAGACCGAAAGCTGTTCCTACCCAAATATTCTTGTTTCTATCTTCGCAGATATCGAGTATATTATAAGAATAGAGATTTGGGACTACGCTCGGGTTAAAATGTCTGAATGTTTTGCTGTTTGGTTCAAACAGATCCAAACCTCCGCTTAAAGTTCCTACCCATAACCTGTGAGACGAATCTTCCAATAAGGCAAAAATGCGGTCGTCAGCAAGGCTACCAGGATGTTGATTATGCCGATAGTGTGTAAAATTTTTGCCATCAAAAGCGTCAAGTCCTCCCAGATAGGTACCGATCCATACAATGCCCTTGTGATCTACACACAAACGAACTACTATATCACTACTTAACGAGTTCTTGTTATTGGGATTATGTCGAAAGCTTTTTATTTCACCGGTTGCTCTATTGAGGAACAACAAGCCGGAATCATTGGTACCTATCCACAAATTACCCTGCTTGTCTTCCGCGAAACAATTAATATCCTTATAGGTAGCATTTACTTTGGATATGTACCTGTCGGATGGAAATTTAAAAATGCTTTTATGATAATAGCCTAATCCCTTTTTATAGGTACCGATCCAGATCAACTCATCATTATCCCTGTAAAGGACTCGGATGGTATTTTGAGGTAAGCTTCTTTTGTTATGCTCATCGCTTAATATATAACTTACTTTGCCTGTTTTCTTATTTATAAGATTAATTCCACCGTGATCAGTTCCAACCCAGATATTACCTTCCTTATCATCAAGCAACTCGCTTACATTATCCGAATTAAGACCTCCGTTATCCTTTCCTTTACCGATATGCCTAAACAAACTATCCGTTCTATTCAAGTAGTACAAACCAAAAGGCTTACTGAAATTATAGATAAAGATTTCACCTTCAAAACCGGCTTTAAGGCCGAAAGTAGCCTCCTCTCCTTTTAATCTGCTATTGATTGCGAAATACCTATTTACAACTTTATGTTTTTTAAAATCAAATTTATCCAAAACTCCGTTGCGATAAATGATCCACAGATTACCGTGCGTGTCATTTGTAAAATTGGATATATCAGTTGAATAGAGCTGGCCGTTTACTTTTGATATTAATATTGTCTTTTTTGACTTTTCATCGTAGCAGTAAATGCCACGGTTCACCATATCAAAATATAATCTACCTATATTATCCGTTTTTATGGTCCTTACCTCTCCTAAGGGGACATCATACTTTTTAAAATGTTTTTGATTAAGGCGTTCAAATTTCTCACTTACAGGATTATAAATACAAAAGCCTTTACCCGTTTCAATCCAAAGATGCTTTTCAGGTCCCTCAAAAACATTAATAATATAATCATTGAGTAAAGTAGTGCTATCTTTGGAGCTGTGTCTGAATACCTTAAAGTTTTGGCCGTCATAACGGTTAAGTCCCATCATGGTGCCTATCCAGATGAATCCTGTACGGTCTTTATAAATAGCATTCACCTGATTGTCTGACAATCCGTTGGTGATATCTAAACAAGAAAATTGATAAATGTTCTCCTGCGCCTTAGTGCTCTTACTCAAGATTAAAACAACTAAAAACGCTAGTATCCTTCCCATAAACTAAATATGTTTTTACTCAGATCACTCCCCAACTATCTCCAATTCTGAATATCCCCGTTGAAACGAGCTGCAATCATTATTACAGAAACAACGAATTAATAACTGAATCTGTAAAACTGTAAATAATTGGCGAACCATTAACTAAGATATTATTATTCTGTGTAAATACAATACCTCCGATTTGAACTTCTCATAAAGTCGTTTTTACCGAAGCGGCAAAAACCAAAAAACATAATCTCTTTCCAGTCATCCCCAGCGTTTCTTTAGAAAGGAAATCCCCGATGTATTTGAATACCTGTCCTGCTCCTAAGGATTCCTTGAACATGATTTTCAAAGAATCCCTATCCCTGCTGAATTGAATACCCGTTCAGCTATTTTTTTTGGTGCCCGCCTTGGCAAACGCAAAGCCTGCGGGCAAAAAAACAAGTAGGAGCAGGACGAGATCCGTTCTATTTGACTTATTATTCCTATTGAACCCCCTGCAACAAAGCATCTAATACCTGCTGATCGCCTACTGTATTATTTTGCCTGTTGAAAATGCCAAATTCATTATTTGAAAGGTAGCCATTGTCCCAATAGAAAGGAATCATACCATTGGCTTTTGCCTGTTGCGTAATATATTTGTCCCAATACGCCCTCGATGCCAAATGGAGCGCCAGCGCACTACCTGTAAGTGTCGTGCGACGGATGACGCCATATTCACCCAACACTACTGGAATACCTTTATCTGCAAACTTTGTTTTCATTTTTTGAAACTCTGTATTAACCGCACTTTCTTCGCCCCATGTAGTATTTCGGGAAGGATCTGTTGTAGAATGAAAACCATTGCCCCAGTAATAGAACATTGTTCCCCAGCTAGCATCTTCGGTCAACCCACAAAATTGCCAAGGATCGTAGTAATGAACTTCAACCATCATTCGATTGGCTGTTTGGTCGGTAGGAAGCGTATTCATAAGGGTATATGTTTTACCAATATTGGTAGTAGGGCCTTGTACAACCAATACGCGATAGCTGTTGCGTCCACCTGTCGACCGCACTGTATTCACAAAAGTTTGATGATAGGAAAGCAAGACGTTCATTTGCGTTGCATCATCCACAGGGGGTTCATTCGCACTGGCAAACATCAGATGCTCGTCAAAGTCACGCATCTTAGTAGCAATTTGTTCCCAAAAAGCTTTTTGCTTCGCGTTTACAGAGGCCTGATCCGATGTGTTGATATGCTCGTCAAGCCATCCACCATCCCAATGGATATTGAGAATAACATACAGGTCATTGTTAATGCAATACTGTACAACTTGTTTTACTCGATCGAGCCATTGCGCTTGTATTTGGGCTGTAGAAGCATTAGCATACTGATTCCAGGAACAGGGAATTCGTACCGCATTGAATCCGCTTTGCTTCACCTTATCAATTAGCGCCTGTGTAGTTACAGGATTGCCCCAGGCCGTTTCGCCTCCAGTTGCTTCAAGGGAATTTCCAAGATTCCATCCAAGTCTGATTTTTGCGGCCAGCTGAACCGCGTTGCTGGGCATTCCCGTGGGATCAGGGGGTAAGGGATTTGTATTATAGTTTGGGTACATTTCAGCAGTAGCTTTGTTTGATCCTTTACTGCTCTGTGACATCTGTTTTGCCACAGGTAAACTGGCTTCTTTCTCCTTGCAGGAAATCGTAGCGAATAGCGCTGTAAAAAGCAAGATTGTTAGCTTAATGTTCGTCATTAAATCATTTTTTAAGTTTATAATAAAATTGTTTTTCGAAGGCATTTATTTTTGTTCATCTGTTGGATATAATTTATCTTTTTACCACTCTAAGATTATCAAAAGCCGCATTAAAACCTGTTTCAGTGGGCCTAGAACTATAATTATGCATGTAAAGCACTAAATTGCTTAACCCTGTGCTACCTAGCAAAGCAGTTAAATTTGTAATTGGCGCGCCTTTACCGTCACCAAGCACCGCATCATTTTTCCGAAACTCCGAAAAGGGAACAGTCATGGTTTGCCATCCCTTGGTAGAATATGCTGCCTGGGTTGTTGAAGAAATTTGCCAAGGTTCTACCCTTGCCATATAATCACCACTGGCACTTTTAATGCATAACGTACCGCCTTTCCATGGGTGTGGAATATTGACTTCAAACTTGAGCACCCACGTACTTATGGGGTCAGCCAGATTAGCCGTAGGCAACCATTGAACATTGCCAATACGCATTGCGGTTGATTGCTCGTCACCGGCTCCGGAGGCCAGAATGTTAGTCTTTAACATTAAATATTGTGTTGAGTTACCAGGAAAATCAGCGTTCCCTGAGCCTAACTCGGCACCTCCCCAAAATTCCCAGTGAAACCGTGGCCCCCACTCGAAATCGGTTATTATTCCCGTTAGTACATCGTTTACATTATAAGCTGTAGTAGCTGTACCTATTTCGGTTCTAATGATAACGGGGCCGCTTTGAGTCAAACTAGGCACCACAAATCCAACCGAACTGCCATCTATCGATGCGTTGAATGAAGAGACTTCCATCCCTGCAAAGGTTAAGCTTTCAATGGAGAACAAGTTATTTCCGTAAACATATACCGAATCTCCAGGGTTTGGATTTTCGTTAGACACATTTAGGATGATTGGTGGGCCTATTATTTGAATAGTAAAAGTGCTTGTTCCCATTTCAGTCGTATAAGTGATCGTATTCGCAAGAGAGACATCCCCACCTGACAAATCCTTAGGTACTTTCACAATAGTACTTGAGTCGGTGTATATCACGTCGGTTAAATCAGCTTCAATTCCCTGAAATGACACATTGGTGGCATTTTTAAGATTATATCCAATTAAACTGATCTGCTGCTCTGGGGTCACCGCTTGAACGATTGTATCCGCTGCAGGTAACGTCGAGTAGTTTCTTACGTGAGTAATTATAGGAGCTCCTATGACGTTGATCTTATAAGTGGCCATCCCTCCTTCACTTATCACGGTAATTTCATTCACCTTATCTCTCGGCACTGACTGAAATGGAATAGCGGGAATCTGTATAACGATATTTTTATCAGTTAGTAAAGTAGCGTTAATGGCAGCAGATACGCCACTAAAGAGTACGGTGGTGACATTGTTCAAATTTCTTCCTTCTATTACAACCCACTGATCGGGATTCACCGTCTGAACAATTGTATCGTTAGGTGAAGCGGCATAATTTCTAACACTCGTCACAACAGGAGGTCCAGTCATATCTTTTTTACATGCGGGCAACATGCAAGCCGCTGCCAAGACGAAAAGCAGTAGGCGATAAATGCGGTTATATAATATTTTGCTCATTATAATTCTTTTTAATGGTTAATCTCAGAAATAATGCACTGCTGGTTCCGCAAGCTTTGGATTTGCTGTTATCTCAGCAGACGGTATTGGAAACGTAAATGTGCCAATAGAGGCTGGTGTGATCAATCCGTAAGGATCTCCAGGTGTTGCTACCCCATCAGCATACGTAAAGTTTACCCTTTGCTGACCGTTTAGAATATTTATAGCCTTTTGGGGATTGTAGTAAGAAAGTCTTACCAAATCATACCAAAAGTGGCCTTCAGCGGCCAGCTCAATTCTTCGTTCCCGAAGTAGGATATCAGCATTTAGTATGGACAACGTGGCAAGCCCAGCTCTTTGACGCACTTTGTTGAAGTATAAAAGTGCTTCGGGGTCAGTTGTAGTTGCATTATTGCCCAAGATGGCTTCCGCATAAATTAGGTATACATCAGCAAGTCTTAGCAAAGCATTATGCTCCACAGACGAAGTCAGCGTCATTGTAGGAGCATTGTTGTCTGCCCTGGTTCCGATGATATGTTTCTTTAAACCGGCATCTCCTGCATAGGTAAAACCTCCTCCGGCTGTATTCAACTCAGGATAATAATCATCTCTAAGCATAAAAGTCGCTTTCCGTCTGATTGAATCCTCAGGAACATATAACCCATAAATATCCATAGTGGGCTGAATAGAAAACCAACCGGCCTGCCCATCGGGCGATATTGCCGTACCACCCGGAGAGTAAATCTGTAGCATATTACCTTCTGACCAACCAACGCCTGGTGCCCATTGGAGTGAAAACAAGGCCTCCGGATTATTATTGTACTGCGATTTAAAAATATCGGCGTAGTTAGAAGACAATGACAAACCACTTGCGTTGCAAACATTGCCTGCATACATTTTTGCACTATCCAGATAAGTCTGATTCCGGGTTCCAGCGCTTTGGCCCAAGCCGGCCATCGTTAAATAAGTTTTTGCTAGCATCCCCTGTGCTGACCATGTTGTTACACGTCCAGCTACATCAGAAAGGGGAAGATTATCGGCTGCATACCTAAGATCACGAACAATAAACTTGTATACATCCTCTACCACAATCCTATTTATTAAAGGAGCAGTAACAAGTTTTTCATTATCTTCGATAATAGGAATTGCGCCCCATAACATGGCCAGGCTGTAGTAAGCAAAACCACGAATGAATTTCGCTTCGGCTATAGCAGCCTTTTTATCCTTTTCAGGAATAGACTCAGGCGCCTTTTGCTGAATAGCATTAATGGTAACATTGCAATGCGCAATTACCTTATACATGCCACTCCAATTTGTTGCTGTAATCGCATTCTGTCCGGTAATAGAAAAGGTATTCAATTGAACAGCATCATTCCAATAGCCCAGTACCATATTACCACTTAACACCTCTCCAATTGGCAGATAACAGTTATAGTTCCATTCGGCCCATGGCTTGCCCCCGTATAATGCAGCGGTTGCAAGCCTTAAATCACTTGTGTTTTGATAGAAATTATCAGCACTGATCTGCCCGAGTGGCGGGCGATCTAGAAATTGCTTTTGGCATGCAGTTAAAAACGCAGTAGCCATTATAAGCAGGGGAAATATTTTAGAGTTTAGTTGTTTCATCTGTTTATTTTATTTAGTTAATGCGATGTTTGCTCCGACAGTAAATACGCGTGGTTGCGGATAAAAACCATTATCCATTCCAGCATTCAGCGGGTCCCATGAGCCAATTTCCGGATCCATACCCGTATACTTGGTAATGACAAAGGCGTTGGACACATTCAAATAAACTCGTAGATTAGGCACATGTATTTTTGAAAGTAATTTCTCGGGGAAGCTATAACCCAATGAAATATTTTTACATCGCAAGAAAGAACCATCTTCGATATACCTGTCCGAAATTCTGTTATTATCATTCGTATTATCGTTTCTGATGCCCACAATCCTCGTGTCAGGATTAATTACGTATACATTATTAATATCGGTATCAGAGCCGTTCGGATCTATAAGTCCAAGTCTCGCATAGTTCGTTAGCGATCGAAGATAACCAAAGCTCGTTCCCGGATTATCGCCATTAATACGCAATCCGTTTAACACTTTATTCCCGATATTGGCACTGAAAAATACATTCAAATCAAAATTCTTATATGAAAACGAGTTGTTAAAGCCTAGCTGCCATTTGGGGATCGGAGATCCAAGAAAAGTCTGGTCGCTTTCATCAATAATACCATCGCCATTTAAATCTTTGAACATCAGGTCGCCATACCAGATACTACCGCCAGCTGCACCGATAGGCAACTTCACTCCATTTTTTGCAGGAATAGCATGCGTTTGAAAATCCTCTGCTGTAGCAAAAACGCCCTCTACTATATACCCGTAAAACTCTCCGATTGATCTTCCTTCTACAGATTTTGCCGCAATACTCCCACCATAATAACCGGGCAGGGATGCACCATCCGTATTAAGTCTTAAAATCTCATTGATGTTACGTGATGCCGTGAGATCTGTTTTCCATGTAAAGTTCTTATTTCTGATATTGGTAGAACTTATTCTGAAATCAAGTCCTTTATTATTGACAGATCCAATATTTACGACCGGTGCACCCAGCGCTCCGGGAGAATATCCAGTTGCTGTTCCGGTATACCATGGTAAAGGAACTCTCATTAATAAATCATCTGTTCTCCGGTTATAAAAATCTACGGAAAAGTTGATACGCCATGCAAGCAATGTACCATCAAGTCCAATATTTGCATACTTTGTTTTTTCCCATTTTACTAAAGGATTGCCAATAGAGCTGGTAAGTTGTGCTATACCGGACAAGCCCGTAGGCACTGTGCCTAGTGCAGAAGTATAGGCATAATCCGGAATACCCTGGTTGTTTGTCAAACCATACCCCAAGCGCAACTTCAGCTCGTTAACAGACTTTACATTGCTCAAAAATTTCTCGTTGTTGACTTTCCAGGCAAAAGCACCCGAATAAGTGGTTACCCAACGGTTGCCGGCAGCAAATTTTGAGGAACCGTCTGCACGAATATTGCCTGTAAACAGGTACTTATCATCTATTCCAAAATTCAGACGACTAAAGTACGATTCTTGTGCACTATGGCCTTTATCTCCTGAATTCATTGCGGTAGTCGGATCACCACTATTAATTGCCTGAACATTATTAGACGGAAAATTGCTCCGCGAAGCACCCACTCTTTCAAATGTGCTCAACTGAGCTTCGTGTCCAACCATCATATTCGCATTATATTTTTTATCGAATATATGCGAGTAGGTAAGGTAGTTCCTTAACGTTGTATAGTAATCCTGACCATAGTTGTACGAACCGCTGTTTTGTGTGTTCTCAATTAGACCCATCGTATAAGTTGGCGTAAACTTATCTTCTGTACCCATAGAAAAGCTTCCTGTCACTTCATTTCTTAGCACCAGATCTTTGGTAAATGACACCTCAGCATAAACATTGCCATACAGCTGGTTTCTTTTCGCCTGGTTTTTAATGATGAGCGCTATAGCATAGGGATTTAGTGTTCTGTTCACCCATCCATTTGGATTATGAGCACCTCCCCAACTACCATCAGGATTTGTTACAGGTATATCTGGCGTTTGACTGAGCGCTGTATTTATCACACTGGAGCCGGTCGTATTTACGTTCTCTTTAATATTGATCAATTGAAGACTCGTTCCTATTTTCAACCAATTGGTTGTCTTATTGTCAAGATTCAGCCGCACAGAAGCTCTTTTAAAATCTGACCCTAAGGCAATTCCGTCTTGCTTGAAATAACTTCCAGACAGGAGGTATTGGGTCCTTACATCACCACCACTTACACTAAGGGAATGATTATACATGGGGGCGTTTCTAAACAATTCTTTCTGCCAATTTGTACCCTCACCTAAATATTGCGGATTAACGAATTCAGGCCTGGTGTCGAAGCCCCAACCCATCCCCGTATTTCTCTCGTTTATAAAACTTGCATATTCCTGCAAATTCATCAGCGGAAGCTTTCTTAAAATTTGTTGATATCCCGTATACATCTCATATGTTACCCGGGGCGCCTCTACCCTTCCTCTTTTTGTGGTGATGACGATAACACCGTTTGTGGCCTGAGAACCATAAATAGCCGTAGCAGATGCGTCCTTCAAGACGTCAATCGATTCAATTTCGGACGGATTAATGGCCGCTAAAGGATTTGAACCCGCACCTGTGAGGCCAGCTCCGCCTATAATCACACCATCTATCACGTATAAAGGAGTGGCATTTGACTGGAAGGTAGACACTCCCCTAACCTGCACAGAAACACCTCCACCTGGTTGTCCAGAAATTTGTTGTACAACCAGCCCAGGTACTTTTCCCTGCAAGGCCTGATCAAAAGTAACAGGTTGTGTTTGTCGGATTTCATCTCCACTAACAGATGATATGGAACCAGTAACGTCCTTGCGTTTTATTTTGCCATAGCCAATTACTACTGCATCTTCTAAACGTAAACTGCTTTCAGTCAGTTTCACCTGAATATCGTTACTTTTACCTACAACTACCTCTTTCTTTAAATACCCTAACATGGTAAATATCAAGACGTCACCCTCGGATGCTTCTATAGTAAATCTTCCCGCTTCGTTAGTACTTACAGCACGATTCTTGTTTTTTATGGTAATGGTTGCCCCATCGGCAGGTTCAGCTGTTTGCTCACTGATGACCTTGCCGCTTATCTTTTTTTGTGCAAATGCATTATTGCTCGCTATGAGCGTTAATAAAAGTATACTGCATAACGGCAATAATCGCAAGCGAATTATTTTATATGATTTCATATTTATACGTTAACTTGACTACCTAATGAATATGGAAACAGGTTCTAGTGATCTTTTCAAGGAATGAAATGAATACTGTTGTAGTCCTCTTTTGCTCGACGTAAATTGTAGTATCCCACAAAGTCGAGAAATACCCTTCGCTTTAGTCTCTTCGACTATCTGCGTCTGCTGAACATGGCATGAATTGTTTAGAAATGGAAACATAGCGTCAATTAACCATAAAAAGCATGGCGGTTTCCTAATAGAAATTGTTTGGTTCATCCTTTGGTTTATTTTTGGTTAGTTTATTAGCCACTAGAATGCTTTATTCATCAGCACAAATTAAAAGCGGCTTTATAAAGGCGAAACTCGTTTAACTTGCGCATCAAATACTCCTCAAATGTTAAAATATTGAGTATTTTTGTTAACTATTTTCATGCACAAACAGCATATATCGTACAAAAAGAGTCTATTTAGCTCAAATTGGCTATTTGAAATTCAATTGGTTATTAACAGTAAAGTTTGATAGAAATTTATAATTAACGCTTATTCGACACGTACGAATGTTCCATATGAATCTAGTATACCAAAGGTTATACTGACTCTAAAAGCTGCAATTCCCTGATGTACTTTTATGGATATTCTATGGTAATATGATTCCACGTTCATCCTAAGTGGGTTGTATTATTAATCATGAAACATCTATTTCACCATAATTCTCTGCGTTTGAGAGATATTTCCAGAAGAATTGCCTAATTGCAAAATAAATTCTCCTGCTTCGGTATTCCATGCATTTTT
>DATMSZ010000298.1:0-4446 GCA_035565175.1 Pseudosphingobacterium sp. | reverse complement strand
GCACACAGACGGCAAAAAACTTTCTAAATATTTTTTTCCGTTCCAATTTAAAATAACGACAGCAATTTTTTTGATCATGTGGTAGGTTTGTGTTTCCAACGGCGATGAGACCACAACCATAGTTCTGGTTTCTTGTCAATTATGTTTTCTAAAAATTTAGCATGAGAAACTGTTATCTCGTGTGTTGAACTGGTTTTAGGATTGTCAAATAAAGTTGTAAAGGTGCACTCATAATAGCCCCTTCGGATTCTATTAATATGACAATATACCACTGGAAAATTGGTGCTTTGCGCAATTTTTTCCACTCCTTGAAACATCAGTGTTTCCTGACCGAGAAAAGGAATAAAGTAATTGGATTCAGATCTTGCTGGTGTTTGATCTGAGAGGAACATGCTGATATGGGGCCTGTTTTTGTAAGCCAATATCTGTCGAAAGGTTTGTCTCATCGGAACCATAAAAGCTCCAAATCGTGCACGTATATCATTAAATATTTTTTCAAACCCTTTATTAGTTAAAGGTTTGTAGATTATTAGAATCGGGTTCTCGGTCATTAACGATAACCGATGAATGCCCAACTCCCAATTGCCATAATGACCAGTGATACCCATAACCGGTCGGTTAGCATTCATATGAATATATATTTCTTCCGGATTGTTCAGTTTAATTCTCTTTTTTATTTCCTCAGCGCCGATGCTCTTCATTTTTATAGTTTCCAAGATCATGTCTGCTAAAAATATATAGAATTTTTTAGCAATTAATTCACGTTCTTCTTTCGATTTATTAGGGAAAGCGGCAAGCAGGTTTTCTCTGACAACCTCTTTGCGATAGCCAACAATATAATAGAGCACTATAAATAGCACGTCACTCAAAAAATATAAAAACCAAAAAGGCAGCAAGGAAATAAGTAATATAAAAAAAGATATTATACGATTACTCAAGTTCATTTATGGTAAAGTTCTACTATATGATGTCCTTTTTACTCAATTTAATGTTTCAGGCATTTAAACAATTTGCAAATATCTGATTTCTTTATTGTGAAACAGAATTTTTTACCAGAATAACCTCTCGAATAATGTTGGGCAATATAAAATGTTGTGTTATGCCTCTTTTTGAAATCAATTTATCACTTATCGTCTTGTAATATGTATTTTCGCATTTTTATTTATTAGCAATGAAAATGGACACTAATCTAGTACTTCCGAATTTTTATTTACCACCTATCAATGCCGTTTCAGCAATACATGCCAATCATGGTAATTTAATAATTGAAAAATTCGAACACTTCCCAAAGCAAACTTATAGAAATAGAGCCGTTATTTATTCGCCGAACGGAAAGTTAGATCTGATAATTCCCGTTGTTAAAGGGGCCAAAGTACATACGATAATTAAGGACGTTCGTATCAGCTATGAAAGTAATTGGCAACGATTACACTGGTTAAGCTTACAAACTTCTTATAGAAGATCTGCGTATTTTGAATTTTACGAAGACTACTTTGCTCCCTTTTACTCAAAAAAGTATGATTTTTTATTCGATTTTAATTTGGAGTTGTTGCAGCAATTATTGCAATTGCTTAAGATAAAAAAAGAAGTGATCTTAACCGATTCATATAAAAAGGAGTACGTTGATGCGGCTGATTTGCGAGATAGTATCCATCCTAAAAAAACATCTGAAAAATCTGACACCAAGACATATTTCCAAGTCTTCGAACCGAAACATGGTTTTTTTCCAAATCTTAGTATTATTGATTTGTTGTTCAATCAAGGTCCTAATAGTTTAAACTATCTATGATAAAAAGGAATGATCGTTTAAAGAAGGAATGAGAGTTTACCGTAATGCGAAACAATGGCATAATTGTTTTAGTAAAATAGTCTGATTGGGTGAGTTTAATAGGCTATGATAACATAGGCATTTCATCTTTTCTTTCCTCAATGTTATTGTTGTTCAAGAGCTCCATTTTTTCACAAATTTTGTTTAGATCACTTGTTATCTTATTTACAAATGATATCTGTTCTGTGATAAGTTTAGATTCTTCATTCTCATAAGAAAGTCTATTCATAAAAACGGGCGTTTTTACTTCAACTTCGGCAAAGGGCTCGTCTTCATTTGTCGTTTTAAATTGTTTTATAGTTTGTGCTAATTGCACTAAAGATTTCCTTGTCAGTTTTACATGTTCTGTCGTAAGCGATTCTTTATCTGCATCGATTACTACATTCACTAAAGCTACGGAATATGACGAAAGAATATGGTTGTAGATCAAAAATTTATTTAAATCTTTTGCATTTTTTTGCTTGCTTTTTGGTTCAGTGATCATACGTTGAAAAATGGAGGTCATATTCGCCATATTTACATAAACATCTTTTCTAACTAGTTTATATTCTGTTAAACTTATCTCCAAACCGATGATATATTCTAATGCCTTCACTAAATAGTTATAATTGGCTATGAGTAATTTACGCATACTGCTCTGGACATTTTTGCTTTCCCAGCTTGGAAAAATAATATAACTTGATAGAAAGGCCAACAAGCTTCCAATTATGGTGTCAACGACACGCTCCTTTAGAATTTCTACAGTACTGACGCCCAAAAAACTATATAACATTAGGAGGTATGGCGTTAAAAACATCACTCCGAGAATATAATTTATTCGTATAAAACTGTAGGCAAGCACCATAAAAATCATGAGAAAAGAAAATTTGATGATTTCCTGATCAACCACCAATAATATTCCAATGCCGGCTAAACCGCCAATGATGGTCCCTGTCATTCGTTGGTAGTTTCGTTGTTTAGTCAAGCTCCATCCAGGTTTTAAAATAACTAAAACAGTCATCAGAATCCAGTAACTATGATTACCAAATGGAATCAGTTTTGAAACAACGAACGCTATTAACATCACGATAACCATTCGCAGGGCATGCCTGAATGTGGTAGAATTAAGTGTTAGGTTATCTTTGAAAATTTTCGGATTAAAAGATTGATGCGAAAGAAATTTGGTAAGGTCTGTTTCATCGCTGTTTTTCAAGTCGGCACCCTGTGTGTCAAAATACTGATAGATGTTCGTCACTTTAGTGGTTAAATCCCTCACATTAACCATGATTTTTTTTAGGACGACTGCATTTTTTCCTTCAGCTTCAATTTTGTCAATAGATGCTTTTATGTTCTCTAAGTCAGATTTAAAATCATACAGTTTTCGAGGTCGATTATTGGCATTAATATGATAGGCCAAATTATCCATTTCGTTGGCTAATCTATTTAAGGTGAGCTTAATGGCTCTTAGCGCACTAGTATTCTCAAAGTTCTTTCTTATGGCTTGATAATCGTAGTGGGTGGCCATGGTTTTTTCAAAAATATCAACCATGTCTGTAAATATTATCACCAAAACTCTGCCCAGTCTTGTAGTATCTTTTACACTTGCCTTACTCTTAAACAGTAGTTCCCTTACAGTGTCTTGGTGCTGGTGTATAACTACCTGTTGATCTATCAGTTTTTGATAGTTTTTATCACTGTCAGTTTTTGAGTCATAAAAATTAGCTTTTAAACGTAAATAGGAGGCCGTATTTTGTATAGACTCGGCAAGCGCCTGCTGCGATAGCCTGAATGGTCTGAATTGCGTTAAGGTAAGGCTCAGCAATGTATACCAAGCGCCCCCTATCGTTGCATAGAATGCATGTTCGATAGAACTATCGGCAGTCATTCTTAAATCGTCAATGTTTAGTATCATTACCAGTATAGACGCTGTACCTAACGAAGCTGCTCGAGTTCCATAAACGGCAATCATGCACATGGAAAACGACAGGATAGAGAGCATTGTAGCTATAGCGAGATCGTACTGATTAATTGTTTTAGTTAAAAAGGAAACTAAAAATATAATGCCCACCAGCATACACATTGCATTTCTCCTATCTTTTGTTGGGCCCGGTGTATCAACGATACTAGTAATTACCGCTCCCAGTGAAACAACAATACCAGTTTGTATGTTTCCAAAGTATGAAAAGGCAACAGCTGGAACAAGTGCTCCGAACGCGATGCGCAAGCCGTCGGCAAAGTATTGACTATATAAGAATGTTTTAATTTCTTGCGTTTGTTTCATCAGTAAATCATTGATTCTTTAAGCTCATCGTACTAGAAACTTACTGTACTCACTTACATAGGTCAACAAGCAAGTACATGAGAAAAAAATCAGTAAATATAATGTGGTGCGAATGCAATCCTAACTATATAGAATTTACTGACGAATATACAAAAATTAAGCCGACTTATTTTATAGCAAAAAATATGTATATTTAATCACTTAGCCATTGCTTATGTATCTTGTTTTAGGCAAAATACGTGTTTGTTTCTCACGAGAAGTGCAGAGTGTAATCATGATGTAATTTTGAAATATTTTATGAAAAAATATTAAAGTAATTAATCAGCTATTGATGATTATTTGTATTTTGTGCCGTTTT
>DATMSZ010000297.1:0-4372 GCA_035565175.1 Pseudosphingobacterium sp. | reverse complement strand
GTAGCCAACACCAAAGCCAGTAAAATCAGCTTCACGAAGTCAAACGACAATAAGCTAAAGATGTTCGGTACGGAAGCACCCAAAACCTTACGGATACCTATCTCTTTCGTACGTTTATGGATGGTGTAAGTAGTTAAACCTAAGACTCCCAGACAGGTAATCATTAACACCAATACGGAAAAAACACCCACTACCTCTCCAAATCGGCGGTCTGATTGGTATTGTTGATCCAGCATCTCATCCATGAAATGATAATTCAATGCATATTCCGGATAGATCGCTTTCCATTCTTTCTCAATAGCTTGCAAACTACTTGAAACATGCTTGGTCTGAAGTTTTACGGTAAAGAAGTCACTTCCCGTACTATACCAATGGATCATTGGCGGTACCGCCTCCTTCAAGGAATGCTGATGAAAGTCGCGCATCACGCCTATAACCGTTCTTTTGTCTCCCCATAGATCGATCAGTCCGCCTACCGCGGCAGCGGAACTTTTAAAACCCAATAACCTAGCCGCCGTTTCATTAATAATAAGTTTATTTTCGTTCGTCGACCCTTTTTCAAAGTTTTTCCCGACTACTAATTTCATATCATTAGTAGGAATGAAGTTCTCATCAACTCCATATAACGTATAATTATAGCGATTCCTATCCGTAGCACCATAACGGGTAACTCCCACGGAAGTACTCACGTCATATAGGGCTGTAGGCACGGCATCAGAAAGCGATACCTTTTCTACTTCGGGCAATGCCAGCAAGCTATTTTTAAATGCCAGGCCTTTTTCGCTTCGCAAGGAATCCGTACCGGTTTTCGGTCCGCGAATCACGAGCAATTCGGATGGATTTAGACCGATATCTTGATTTTTTAGAAATTTCAATTGTTGAAAGACAATTAGCGTTGCAGACATCACCATCATCGCTGCTACAAATTGTCCAACAATCAATGCCCGGCGAAAGAAACTTCCATCCTTATCTGCCGTAAAGACCCTGCCCACCACCTTTATCGGTTTGGTGGCCGCTAATTGAAAAGCTGGGTATAATCCGGAAATGAGACAATTGAACAAAAGCAGCAAACCGATACTCAACCAAAAGAATTCTGTACGGAACAAGTTTATTGAAATGTTCTGTCCGATCAACTGCCTATAGAACGGTAAAGAAAGCCCAATCAACAACACTGCAAAGCCCATGGCTAGCAGATTGATGATCAATGTTTCTAAGAGCAATTGACGGACTAACAATCCTTTGGAAGAGCCCAGCAATTTACGCATACCAATTTCCTTCACCCGATCAGACGCCCTTGCTGTAGTGAGGTTCACATAATTTACGGAACCAACCAACAAGATCAACAACGCTATAACTGCCAGAAAATTAACCGTTTTAACATTTCCATTCACCTCTGGTTCAAAGGATTTATGTGAATATAAATGGATGGACTTAATCGGTTCGGCGTTAAAAAGACTTTTTACTTTTCCTTTTAACTTGCTTTTCGTCAAGGCATGTAGTTTAGCGTTAAAGGTGTCGAGGTTTGTGTTTGATGGTAATTGCACATAGAGGTAATTGTTGTTCCCTCCCCAGTTATCGTTTATTGCCCATCCTAAGGCATTCAAGGAGGAAAAAGAAATCAACATATCCAGTTTAAGGTGTGTGTTCGCTGGCGAGTCTCGAAAAACACCGGTGACGGTATACAAGGTATTTTCCTGTTTAACGGTTTTTCCGATAGGATCCTCTGAGCCAAAAATGCGTTTTGCCTCTGTCTCTGATAACACAAGTTGGTAAGGCTGTTGGAAATTGTCTGCATTTCCTTTAATGAAAGGCATTTCAAATAAAGAAAAGGTAGAAGGATCGGCCGCATAAATATGCTCAATCCGAAAGGCCTGATGCTTGTATTCGATTTCATTATTATCTTCCAGCATTTGCAGCCTGGTAAAATCGAGCACCTCCGGCATCTCCTGTTTTAAAAATGGACCCAAAGGCGGGTAGGTCTCACAATCGGTATCTACATACTCCGATCCATTATAATTATCTAAAGTTATACGATACAAATCATCTGCTTTTTGAATAAAGTTTTCATAGCTATATTCAAAGCGGACAAAATGAACAAGCAATAAAAATACAGCGGTTGATACTGATAAGCCAAGCACATTGATCAGTGCGTAATACCGATCTTTCCAAAGAATACGCCAGGCGGATTTTAAGTAATTAAGCATAATGAATGGATTACCGTGAAAATACTCAATTAGAAGGCCAAAAGCGGCAATCGCTTTCTGGTAGTTTGAAAGCTAATATTGAGAATAAAACGGTGTTCGGATACGGACAATCACTGTACGTTAACGAACAATTTTTTAAATAAACAAGA
Source organism: Pseudosphingobacterium sp. (assembly GCA_035565175.1). Lineage (GTDB taxonomy): Bacteria > Bacteroidota > Bacteroidia > Sphingobacteriales > Sphingobacteriaceae > Olivibacter. The sequence continues at coordinate 2,019 of DATMSZ010000297.1, read as the reverse complement.
TGACTTCTTTGACAACAAAAAAGCCATAAGTTCATTAGTGCCATAACTATTACGTTGCTGCATCTTCAAGAAAACGGGGAATCATTGCCATTAATAAATCGGTTTTTTGTGTTAATGCAGTATGCATTGTTCCAGGCAATATTGCAAGTTGTGAGCTAGACATTGATAATTCACCTAAGCCCCCTCCTCCAAATAATTTATATAACTCGATGACATGCTCCGGCAGAACAATATCTGCATCGCCAGCTATGATCAAAGCAGGCGCCTTAATATTCCTGATTTCATCCACCGACCAATCCTGCAATTTTTGCTCAAATGTCCTTACCTTAACAATCAATTTAGACCAATCTTCGGGCCTCACAGCAGTGCTCAGATATTCTGCTTCATATGGGCTACCCTTCAAGGCATCCTCCATGAATTCTGGACTAAATAGGGTTTTAAGTTTCGGATGACGTCCGCTACTATTGTAGCTGACCGAGGCCAGTATAAGTTTTCTGACAACTTCCGGTTTGCGAATAGCTACTTGCAAAGCCACACCCGCCCCTGTACTATACCCGAAAATATCTGTTTGAGACAAGTTCAAAACGTGAAGCAATTCAATAACATCTTCCGTAAGTTGTTCATAAGAAAGCGGACGTTCAGAAATATCTGCTGTATGACCATAGCCCTGAAATTCAATAGCGATAACCTGTCTTTTCCTTGCAAGTAATGGAATTAACTTTCCAAATGCCGTTCTGATTCCCGAAAGTACTCCGGGTAAGAGCAAAAGAGGCTTTCCTTCACCGTATATTTCATAATATAACTGCAGTCCGTTTATAGCTGCATAATTTCCAAGGGTTTCCATAGTCACGCTGGATCTTGGTTTTTGGCTCTCTCTTGTTTTGTTCATCTGTAACATTTCTAATTATCACAAAGTTCAAAACTTCCTAGCAAATAAATCTTGGTCTACACCAATATCAAAATTTAACCTTGTTGAACAACCTGCTGAAATTAGTGGGATCTATGCCTAAATAAGAGGCAATGTATTTGTGCGGTACAAGTTGAAGCAAGTGCGAACTTTTCCGGCAAAACGTTTTGTACCGCTCTTCAATGGTCAGTGCACGTAGTTCAATATGGAGATCAATCATATTTGCAAACATGGCTTCGGTCATCCGCCTGAACAGCCTTTCTATTTGTTGTGATTGATCCACTAGCTTTTGAAGAGTATCATGTGTGATATACTCCAATTCGCTGTCTGTTAAGCAGACTAAAAAGTATTTTGATGGTACCTGAAACGAAAAAGATTCAGCTATGGCGCATAGATGTGGGAAATAGGTAAAGGCAAGTGTATAGATTTTATCTCCTGTATCAAAATAAGACATTTGAACACCGCTTTTCACAAAGTAAAGCTCCCGCTGGATCTGTCCGGGTACAGTAATAAAATCCCCTTTCTTAAACGATCTGGTTTTAAGGCAATCAGTCAACAAATGATAATCCGTTATACTGATGTCATGGAATTGTTTGAAAAATTCATATCGCTCCATAATCAAATTCAGTCCTCTCAAACTTAGATAAATTTTGCTATAATATAACTGGTTTTCATATAAAGGGATGAACATTTTTTGGGCATACGTTTCGGTGATTAAAGTTGTTTGATTTTTACTGATTCATAGATAATTCACCTGTCATCAATCTATACTAAACCATTCGCTCACCTGATAAGCTATCGAACGGATTCCAAGAAGGTTTGACTTATCAGGTAGGCGTTCTGTGGAATGTGGCGTCTCCACGTACATCGGCGGTTTAAGCAAATGACCTTGTGGGGGTGTTTTTATCTGTGTTTACTTCTATTTATGACTCTTTCAATTCGTGGCCGATTGTATCGTTGAAGTAAAATCGGGTATAGATTAAATAATATATTCAGTACCAACAACCATAGAGACTTGAGAATTCCAAATTTAAATGCTACGAAAACATTAAATCCAAAAACTATTATCAAAATTATAATATGTCCTAATTCAGATTGCTTTGTTCGGTAAT
>DATMSZ010000296.1:0-26281 GCA_035565175.1 Pseudosphingobacterium sp. | reverse complement strand
ATTCATTCTAAAACGTACTAATTCTAGAAATTACAATGTATCAATATTCCTTTCTGCTAGTTTTTCAAAAATGGCATCACTTATGGCACTTTTTGGTGTGTCGGTATTGTTAAGATTACACCAAAAGAATATTTTCGCCGTCGACCATTTACCATTTACGGGGCTAATAATCACACTTGGCGCTTTACGTTTAAACACATGGTCATTGGCAAGGATGATCTCTTTGATCATTGAGATCAATTCTTCTTTATCAAAGGGTTTTGCAATGGTAACAGTCAAACTAACCCTGATATTATTATTACTTAAGGTCCAATTGATAATATTATTCGAAAGAATATCGCCGTTGGGTATAATAATCTCGGCACCATCATCGCTTAGCAGTGTGCTGGATCGTATTCCAATCTCCTTCACTTTTCCTTTTCTATTTCCAAGTTCAACTACGTCTCCAATGCGAATCGTTCTATCGAAAATCAGAATGATTCCTGACACAAAATTGCTTACAATACTTTGCAAGCCAAGTCCAATTCCAACACCGAGTGCACCTAACACTACGGTAATTTTGTCGATTGGAAGACCCGATGCCGCTACGGCCAGTAAAAACCCGGCTATGAGTAATACGAGTCTGGTAACTACCAAACGGGAATGTTCTGCATTTACATTCTCGATCGTGTCATCGCCTGTTTCTCCAAAGAAATAGGCGATATACTTTTGCAGAAAGTTAGCAATCCAGATAATTCCCAAAAAGAGTAAAATTCCCCCAAATGTAAACGTGAAGCTACCTATTTTTCTCGCTGTAGTAAGAAAAGACTCAACAGCGTTACTTAGAAGATCATACACATCAAGATGTGCGGTTAGGAGAATAATCCAGATAAATACCGCCACATACGATATAATTCTCGAAAAATCTTTAGCAATCGTTTCCCACTCAAAATGATCCGGATAATTTTTTCGCATTCTGCTACCCTTGATCTGTAAAAGAAAAGCTTCGATAATCAGTTGTAACAACACAATCAAGGAAACCGTATGCAATAAGGCATATACACCGGTAGTATAAAATATTTGCATGAGTGTTGTTCTACCAAACAGATTGGCTAAAATCGCCAATCCGTTGAATAACATATATAAAGTCCCTGCAATCAGCAGTATTCTATATTTGCCCACAACGGGCTTTAACTTCTTTAAAGTAAATACCGCAAAGACTGTTGAAATCAAATTAATAAATAAGATTAACCAACGTTGCGTGTGAGGTGAAATACCAATGAGTCTAACAAGCGATAATGCAACAAATAAGAGTATGAAAACAGCCCATAAGATTAAAGTTTCTCTAGGAATACGTTTAAAAAACAAACCGGTAAGTACCGCAAGAAGTAAAAATTGCGTAAGTTCAATATAAAGGGCCGGCGCATGTAAATCAAAAACCGGCGCCATTGTAAATATCAAAACAAACGAGGCCAGTATAGGGACAGGACTTATTAATTTTAGATCTAAGTCGTCCAAAACATTCATTTTACCTTTATTCTTCAGGCTTCTGAAGTTATAAAATATCCATATAAAAAATAGTACTCCGAAGAAAAGCAGTAAAACTCTGTTACTGCGGGTATTATTAAAATAATATTGATTGATTTGCTGTTCGCTATCGAGCATCTGATTAAACTCAGGATACTTTAAGTCGGTAGCCGACGATCTTTTTTCCCACAGGTATCGCTTCTCCTTCAGAAACGCTTTAGGACCAATAGATTTTAGCTGCACATTTGTTTGGTATAACAACTCTTGAACAGATAGTGCGTTTTCCGCAACATGTGCCTTCAGTTCATTAAGTGTCGCCGTTGTACTTTTTATGAGGCTATCCGAGCCTATCCTTTTAATGCGTAATGCTTTCAATTGAGTGCTAAAAGAATCGCGTAGCGCTTTCGTCGTAAATATCTGACGTATAATGGTATCTTTTCGCAGCGCTGCAATTTCTTTTTTCATATCGTCCAAACTCTTATCGTACGATAAAATGACTTCATTGTAGATCGTTTCGTTATCTGTCATTTCATCCAATAACGTGCGAAACATTTGAAGATTCTGCAAATTAAAAGTGCTCACGTTAAGAGATAGTCGCTGTTTTAAAAGATTAATAGTAGAATCATCCGACTTTAGCCTATTATTTATTTCCGGAATCCGCGTAAAAGAAGAAGTTACTGTGGGTATTTTATTTAACGTCTGATAAACTCTTTCGAGTCCTTCCAGATAATCGCCCGTGGAAAGCATATTGGTATCAGCCAATAGCGATTGATCATATCTCGAACGCCCATTTCTTAGGTTAGACTGCGCATTCACCTGACCTGTGAGGTGAATGAGTAATAAAAGTAAACAAATTCTAAAAGCTCCCTGGAAGCCTTTGTAAACTATTTGCTTGGCTATTTTCATATATTAAATGGTAGACAATATTACGTAACATAATTTATAATTTGTATTGTCGACCATTTAAAATATTTCGGAGTATAATGTATGTTATAACATAGGGCAATTCATTTAAGCCTATCAGTAAACAATTTAATCTTTTTGGTTCCAGAAACCTACCCTTGATTATTATATACATCTGCATCACACGATGATAGCTTAAATCAAGGGTAGTTCATCCTATTTAGATGTTATGCATTAAATCAATTGTTTTTAGGCACAAATAAAACACTATTCGCTGCAATGATACCATTGGCTCCTTCATTGTTAAGTTCTACATAACATCTTTTTTCATCCTTTATAATAAAGTTGCCAAGTTTAAGCCAATCACCGGAAGTTTGTCCTTCTATTTTAACGGATGTTAGGTCAATCGCATTTTTTATTTTTTGCTCCCCGTCATGAACGCTGTAAGTAATATGTGTACTCGAACCCTCAAGCTTAGGAAAGTAAGTATAAATATCATAACTTCCCTTTTTGATATTATCGGGTTTAAACTGAGCTGTATTTAAGTTTTTGTTGTCCTCTGTTACTAGGTATGCAGATCCATAACCACCCCTTTTTTCTTCTTGCCAGTTGCCGGCTGTTGTAACGCGTTGTTTATCTCTACTATCGATCCAGACATCTGCTTTTCTACCATCTCCCTTTGGATTATTTTGCCATAGTGCTCTTATTCCTGTCAATGAGACATCTTGTACCGCAGATTTGGAATCAATAGCCATGCATGCCGCAAAAGCAGCGGATTGCCCCAGTACCATAAAGACAGGTTCCATGCGAATAGATCCGTAAGCAATATGACTAGCTGACAAGCATACCGGCACTAAAAGATTAGATACCTCCTTTCTTTTGGGAACAATGGAACGATAAGAAATAGGAAATGGAGGAAATCCTCCTACTTCCACATTTCCTTCATTTTTAACCATACCATTCACTACCAATCTATCGCAATTATGAGAATCCATCGTATAAGCCGCATAACCTATATCGTCTTTTACTACTTCCTTGCCCTGGCAATGGTTTTGTGTCATGACCAGCTCACCGATCATCCTTCTTGCTTCTCTAATGTACAATTGGGGACTCCAATTTCTACTATCCGTATATTCATCCTTTGGATAGCCCCATTTCAACATCTCCTTTCTAACATTTTCGGGAACAGACGGGTCATGACCTACAAAATATAAAAGCCCTTTTGTATAATCTTCATGGGCCTGGATGATTTCTTTTCGTCGCTTATAATCGGCTTCAGGATAATCCCAGTTCATGCCAATCATATCTGTTGAGAAACCATTCCTGTTATTGATATCCGTTTTTCCGTTAGGCATCCGACTCCATATAAACACATCGTTTAAGCCTTTCCAAGGGTATTTTTCCTTCCATCTCTTCAACAGTTCATAACGAGTGGGATCATAATTAGCTGGTTTCTCAATAGGAATGCTATTCTCGGGCACATTGCTTAAACAAATTCGAAAGTTATAGGCTTGTACCTTTCTGTCGCCGGAACCATTGGGTTGCAACGCAGTATTGTTTATTCCCCACAATAGCCCGCTGTTTTTATTTCCTTTTTCTATATACGGATCAATATTGTCAGGAAATTGATGTCCATCCATTAATTGCGTACCGTTAATGGTTTCTCCATAAACAGTGTTGTCTTCCCGTCCAACATGATAAGAAACCCCTGCTTTTGCCATTAGATCCCCTTCATAGGAACAATCGATAAACACTTTAGCGTTAATAGAGATTGCGACTTCAGGAGATTTATCAATCGGATATATCTCTATTGCTTGAATAGCAGTATCTTTTTTGTTTACCTCACTAAGGGTATGTTCGTAAATGACTTTTATTTGAGCAGCCTGTATGTAACTTTGAAAAATACTATCTGCCACTTTTGGCTCAAATATCCACTGTTCAAACTTACCGTAATGTTGACCAATTTTTCTGTAAAAATCAAGCGCCAAACCTTTCACGACGTACTTGTTACCTATATCTGTATATCCTAAACCGCCCGAGCTCATTCCTCCTAAGCGCCTCCCCGGCTCTACCAACAAAACGGATTTACCTGCCTTGGCAGCCGTATATGCGGCTATTACACCGGCCGAGGTGCCGCCATAGATGCAGATGTCGTAATTATTCTGATACGCTCCCTGTGATTCAAAGCTCACGATTAGCAAAATTGTCAAGCAGAAAAACTTTATATTTTTTATCATTTTAATACAATTTGCTTATTAATAGCCTGGGTTTTGGTCACTAGGGGTCAGGGCATTGTTATTGTCCATCTCCACTTTCGGAATTGGCCATAAAAAATGACTGTCACTAACTGTTTTTCCCTTAGCCGATTGAATGATCGCTCGCACACCATCCCTACCTAATCGTTTTAAATCATTCCACCGTTTACCCTCTACCATAAACTCATAGGCTCGTTCTTGCATAACAGCATCACGAAAAGATTGTTGATTTAGTCCTGCCCAATCTATTAGTGGATTGGGTGTATTAACATCTACCCCATAGGCACGTCTCCTAATTTTATTCAACGCATCATAGGCTTCTGGAGATGGCCCCCCTTCCAATTGGTTGGCTGCTTCCGCGTAAATCAACAGTACATCTGCATAACGAAGTACCGGCATATCATTAGCACTGGCATCTACTGCTACCGATGCTAAATCTTTAAATTTTCTAAATTGGTAAGGTTCATTGGCGGGTAGCTGAACAAGCGCTCCTGTTGTTCGATGAATGTAGGAATCGTAAAGATTAAATTCTTTTCGTAAGTCACTATCAGACCAGTTGGCAATTAAAGGAAAAGTTTCTCGCGCATAAATGGTACGGAAACCAAAAGGTGCATAAAGGGTATTTTCACCATGGATATATACCAAATATTGGAAACCAAGCCCTCCCGAAGATGAATACTTGAAGGAAAAAATATCTTCTGTACTTGTTACCACATCTGCTCCAAAAACTTTCTCGAAATCATTAACCGTAGAAACGGGTACCAATTGATAAGTTCCTCCGTCCATGACCTCCTTTGCTATATTTCGTGCCTGTTCCCAATTCTCCATGGTCAAATACACATAGGCCAATAAAGTTTTTGCTGCCCATAAATTTGGTCTCCCGGGAATTGATGCTACTGACGGTAAATCGGCTCCCGCGCTGGTTAAATCGGAAATAATTAAATTGTAAACCTCCGCATCAGTACTTCTTGGTAGATCCGCGGGGTCATTCGATGATTGCCTTAAGGGTACACCGCCCCAATTTCTGACCAGATCAAAATAGGCTAAAGCCCTAAGAAAACGGGCTTCTGCCATTAACTGTTTTTTTTTATTATCATCCATACTGATGGGTGGTACTCTTTCTAACACTATGTTCGCTCTCAAAATAGATTGATAAGCGAACCTCCAAATAGTCTCTGCACGACCGATATTGGCGCCATCGAGTCCATTATACTCACTTACCGGGCCAAACGAGCCTCTGCCATTAGCATAGTCAGAACAAGATTCTGTTAATAACATATAGAACCCTCCATAATAACCTAGTTCGCGAAACGGTGCATAAATGGCATTTACAGCTGTTTCAGCATCTTGAGCTGTTTGATAGAAATTTTCTTCCGATAGCCGATCTTTTGGAACTTCCTCCAACGTTTTACTGCATGCAGTAATCAAAATGATCGAAAAAATATATATAAGCTTTTTCATCTGTATAAATTGTTTTAATGGCAATGAAACTCGCATGAGCTTTCTTTGTATCCCTTTTGAGTAATATCTCATGTGGGTTTCTTTTTATTTAAATGGATAAGGCACTTATCATTCGTATTTAAAACGTAGCGTTTAATCCAATAGTAAAAGTTTTGGCTACAGGATAACTGGTTTGATCAATCCCCAATGTAGTGGCCGAGCCGCTTGTACGTGTACTTACTTCCGGATCGTACCAAGAATAATCAGTAATGGTTAGGAGATTTTGGCCGCTCACATACAATTGCAAAGTCTTGATCTTTGTGCTTTTGGCCATAGGAATACTGTAACCAAGTCGAATATTTTTTAAACGGATAAACGAACCATCTTCTACAAAACGGTTAGATTCTCGAAAGCTGGATCCAACACTAATAGCTGGGTAAGGGGCATTGGCATTAGCGTTTTCAGGGGTCCATCTATTTAATATATCCGCAATCTGGTTTTCACCGAAATTAAAGGAGTTTGCCTGATTTGATAAATTAAAATTAAATAGATCTGCGCCCTGCACACCTTGTACAAATATATTCAGTGAAAAATTCTTATAGCTCAAATTATTATTAAATCCAAAAATAAAATCTGGATTGGGATCACCTAAAATGGTCCGATCCTCATTATTAATCACGCCATTTCCATCAAGATCTCGATATTGGATACGCCCCTGATCATTCAAACCATCTTCTAAAAATCCGTAGAATACGCCTACTGGTTGTCCTTCACGAACTAAATTTGGACTAATGCTAAGCGGAATGAGCAATGAAGCACCAAAGACATCTGACTGGTTGGCCAGCTCAATTACCTCGTTTCGATTGGCTGAAAAATTCACAGAAGCATCCCATTTAAATACGCCGCGCGAAATGTCAGCTCCTAAGTCAAATTCAAACCCTCTGTTTCGAATCCGGCCAATATTTTGCATCTGATTTTGGTAACCTGTTGAAGTTGCTTGCGGAACACTCGCCAATAGATCCTTTGTATTCTTAATGTAGTAATCTGCTGTCAATCGCAAACGTTCATTAAATAATCCTAAGTCAAAACCAATATTGGTTTGTGTAGTGGTTTCCCATTTCAAATCAGGATTGGGACGGGTATTACCTGGCGCGAAACCTGTATTCAGGGCATCACCGAGAATAATGTTAAAACCGGAGAGAACATTTAAAGATCCATATGGTGATATAGCTGTATTCCCCGATTGTCCCCAACTGGCCCTGAGTTTTAAATTAGAGATGCTAGTAACATCTTTCAAAAATTCCTCTTCTTTTAGTCGCCAGCCGAAGGCCGCTGAAGGAAAGTAACCCCATTGGCTACTGGCTCCGAAACGAGAGGAACCGTCGGCCCGTATACTCGCTGTCAGCAGATATCTGTTCTTATAACTATAGTTTGCTCTGAATAAGCCGGAAATCAACTTCCATTCGTTGATAGTTGATTGGGGTGTACCAATTACTGTTCCTGAAGAAAGATTATTGTTCTGTAATACATCCGAAATAAAGCCACTAGCACCTGATATGTTCGTAGATGTATTTTCTGACTGATAGGTTACACCGGCAGTCAAGTCGAGCTGATGAACGTCGAAGGACTTCGTATAGGTTAAAATATTTTCATTAAGAAAGTTGGTTCGTGTATCGTATCGTGTTTCTGCATTTCCCGCTGGTGTAGAACGAATAAGCCTCGAAGAATAATAGTCTCTTTTTGAATTGGCATAATCGACACCAGCTGATACTTTCAATGTTAAACCTTCGAAAAAAGTATACTGTAAACCGAGATTGGCTAATACACCGCTACCAGTTGTTTTGTTTAACCGTTCCTTTGCTAACGCTACGGGATTTTCCGCAGCATTGGAACTGAAGGAATAAGGTACTACATTAGAATAATTTCCATTTTCATCATAAACAGGTACAGTAGGTGGTGCGGCTAAGGCAGCAGAAACCACACCTGATCCTCTCGATTGATTATCGTTTGTAATAGAATTGTTAATGGTGCGACTCAATATTGTACTCAGATTTACCTTAAACTTATCCGATACCTGCTGCTCTAAGTTGGATCGCAAAGATCCCCTTTTATATCCCGAGTTTATAACGATTCCGTCTTGCCCGAAGTAGCTTCCTGATACTGAATAACGTGTTTTGTCATTTCCACCGGCAATATTTAGGCTATGGTTTTGAATTGGGGCCGTACGGAAGATCGCATCCTGCCAATCAGTTCCTTCACCAAAATTATTGATCTGTTCTTGGGTAAAATATGCTGGTACTTTGTCATTGCGAGCCCTTTCGTTAGCTATTTCGGCAAACTGTTGGGCATTTAAAAGATCTATCGTTTTTACTACATTCTGGAAACCTACGTAACTATTGATGGAAACTTGATTCACATCTTTCTTTCCACTTTTAGTGGAAATGATTACCACACCATTGGCTCCGCGCGAACCATATATGGCGGTTGCGGAGGCATCTTTTAATACTTCCATCGATTCTATATCCGAGGGATCAAGAATTGTAGGACTACCCGATAATGCAAAGCCGTCTACGACATAAAGAGGTTCATTACTACCTAGTAGAGAGTTCCCGCCTCTAATACGTACATTCATGCTTGTACCCGGTGCCCCAGATCCTTGTATCACTTGTACGCCGGCACTTCTTCCTGTTAAACTTTGCATTGCATTAGTAGAGGGCAAAGCTGTTATATCTTCGGATTTCACAGAAGAAACCGAACCTGTCAGGTCGCCCTTGCGAACTGTTCCGTACCCCACCACCACTACTTCATCCAAAGCAGCTTCTTGAGGCACCATATTGACGCTAATCACCGACTTCCCTGTAACATTTATTTCTTGGGGAGCATATCCCGTATATGAAAAAAGAAGCGTCGCATCTGCCGGAACCGTTAATTCGAAATTCCCTTGATTGTTGGTAGATGTTCCCGTTAATGGAGATCCCTTTACAGTTACTGAAACGCCTATTAAGGCTTGCTGCTTCTCGTCTACGACTTTTCCTCTTAGTGTATGCTGCACTTGCTGGCTGGGCAAATTCAGCATTTTCTGTCGCTCCAGCACGATTACCTTGTTTCTTCTGATCTCAAAGGCAATATTTTTATTTTTTAGCAGGAATTCCAGCGCTTCCTCCAGTGAAGCGTCTTTAAAATTTACCGCCACCCGCTCTTTATCATTTAACAGCTCATTACTATAAAATACTGTAAGACCTGTTTGTTTTTTGATAATAGCAAACAGCTCACTAAGGCTAATACTTTCACCCTTTACTGTCAGCTTATATTGAGCCAATAAAGGCGTGGCATAAAGTTCAAGCTGAAAAATCAGCAACAAGGCAATAGAGACTTTAGAAAAATACAGGTAATAGATTCTTCGATTGATTCGTTTTTTTTGCATAATTTAATGTTTATCGGTTATTAGTCAGATTCACTATAACCACACTCAACTATGCAAAACGGGTGAAGAAAAAAAGTAATTTTTTACCAAAGATGTAAATCATCTTGTCGGAGCTGGTAATGAATACCTGTTGTAGTTTGAAGATCCTTGAGAAAACCACTTAAGTCTTTCTTGTCAAGCAATCCGGTAATTGGCTTCTTTTTTAAATTATTGTTATCGAAAACTATTGTAATGTCAAACCAACGGTGCATGACTTGGCTTATTTCCTGCAAGGAGGTATTACGAAAATAGTATAACCCTTCTTTCCAGCTCACAATTTCATTTATATCGAAAGATTCCTTCGAAAAGCCTTTTAACGGATTATATATGCCTTTATTTCCGGGAGAAAGCAAAATAGCTTCACCTGTTGGCGCTTCCATTTTCACCTTTCCCTCAAGTAAGGAGGTGTTTACGTTTTCATTACCGTAAGCATTTAAATTAAACTTGGTACCTAATACATGTACCTTGGCCTTTGCTGTATGCACAATAAATGGCTTCTGTATATTTTGGGCAATTTCAAAGTAGGCTTCCCCCTCCAAATATACTTCTCTTGAAGAACCAGAAAAGCTCATCGGAAATCTTAATTGAGAGGAAGAATTGAGCCACACTTTTGTTCCATCTGCGAGTATAAGTTTATAATCTTTAGTAGCAGGAACTATAAGAGTGTTTGTTTTCTCAGATCTGTCTGAATTACTATAAATCAGTGCATCACCTTCTTTTTTAATGGTATTGCCAGCTATCTCTATCGCTTTATTTTTTTGATCTAAATGAAATATCTCTTCACCGTCCCCTACTAGTAACTGCACTGTTTTATCTTCCTTCCTGCTAATTGATGATCTTATATTGCCTACTTTTGACTGGTTATTTTCGATTGAATGCTTAACCAAATAGTTATAAAAGAAAACACTCCCAACCAGCATTAATAAGATGGCTGCCGCATAAGGAACCCACTGTTTCCGCGCGCCACCCTGACCTGATCCCTTTAATTGTTGCTTTACACTGGCAAGGTCTTTCTCCACCTCCAAGCTATCTGTAAAAGTAATGACATCAATTTTTTCCCTTTCCAACTTTTCCCACAGTTCACGACCTTTGGGAGACTGCAATAGCTGATCTTCTAACCACCTATTTTCTTCTTCAGTGATTACTCCCATGGTTTTCTCTATATAGAGCCTACGTATGTCTTCCTCTGTTATCATTTTTACTATTACACGGACGGATTGAATTCAGGTTAATATTTATGACCTCTTTTTTATTTTGTCACGGAGATTTTTCAATCCGATTTTTAAGTGCGTCTTTAATGAGTTAATACTTATTCCCATCGCATTTGCAACATCCTGGTATTTTTTATCCTCAAGGTAAACCAAGCTAATTGCCTCTCTTCTTTGTTTGGGTAATCTATCTAAGTTTGTTTCCAGTCTTTTATAAACTTGTTCTCTCAGTTCGTGATCTGTTGCATGATGTGTTTCCCTCGTATATTCCTCATAATCAAGTTGTCGTCGTAACTTTGTTTCATTATTTCTGATATAATTTAAGCATCTATTATGTACAGATTTATAGAGGTAGCTCATTACATTTCCCTCTAAATACTCAAAACGTCGTTTCTCCCAAATTTCTACAAATAGATTTTGGACAATATCCTTTGCGTTTTCTTCATCCTTAAGAAATAGAAAGGCATAACCACAAAGTAGCTTATAGTATTTATGAAACAGTGCATCAAATGCTGCTATACTCCGGCGATTAATTCCGGCGAGCAGCTGTGCGTCGGTTTTTGTCTCCATAAATCAGCTTTTAGGCAGTGATAAATATAGCTTACTGGAAAGACGGTTTACACTTCGGTTTAAGTTACTAAACTAGCTCTTTTTTTGAAATTAGCAAATAAACACGCGTATTTTTATTTAAATTCTCTATTTTAGTTTATTCCTCTGAATAAAAAAATCAAAATACGATTTAGATAACGTGCAATGCAAACAAATAATTTAAAGGACAACACCTTCGATGCAATTGTAATTGGTTCTGGTATTAGCGGTGGTTGGGCAGCAAAAGAGCTTTGTGAAAAGGGTCTTAAAACATTGGTAATAGAACGGGGCCGCATGGTTAAACATGTGAAAGATTATCCAACGGCCATGTTAGATCCCTGGGAATTTGACCATCGCAATACGAAAACGAAAAAAATGATCGATGACAACCCTACCATCAGTAAGCATTATGCCTTTGACGAGTCGACCAAGGATTTTTATATCAATGATGCACTACATCCTTATATCCAAGAAAAGCCATTCGACTGGATAAGAGGTTATCAAGTGGGAGGAAAGTCTCTTTTATGGGCCAGACAAACGCAGCGATGGAGCGATTATGAATTTGAGGGACCTAAACGCGACGGCTTCGCTGTTGATTGGCCGATACGCCATGCGGATTTAGCACCATGGTATAGCCATGTGGAAACGTTTGTTGGTATCTCTGGAAATCGCGATGGATTGTCAAATCTGCCTGACAGCGAAGTCTTGCCGGCTTTTGAGATGAATGTGGTTGAAAAACAGCTAAAAAAGAATATTAATGAAGCTTTTCCGGACAGGCCGGTTATTATGGGTAGATGTGCACATATTACGCAACCAAATGATATTCATCTTCAACAGGGTCGGGCGAAATGTATGGCCAGATCACTGTGTCAAAGAGGCTGCCCTTTTGGTGCTTACTTTAGCTCAAATGCCTCCACCCTGCCGTGGGCGGAAAAAACAGGAAATCTTACTATAAAACCAAACACAGTTGTTCATTCCATTATCTATGATGAAAAATTAGGTAAGGCTACCGGAGTAAAAACCATCGATGCGCACACCAAAGAAGAGGTGATCTACCATGCACGTATCATTTTCGTAAATGGCTCAACTTTGAACACCAACCTTATTTTGTTAAATTCTCGGTCGAACAAATTCCCAAAGGGTTTAGGAAACCTGAATGGGCTCTTGGGGCATTACATCGCTTTTCATAATTACAGGGGAAGAATTACCGCTACAGTTGACGGATTTGAGGATAGTTATTATTACGGAAGAAGGCCTACACAATTGTTTATGCCCTCATTTAGAAATGTGTATAAACAAGAAACTGACTTTCTAAGGGGTTATATGATTGCCTTCAGTGCTAACAGAGAGGGTTGGAATAAACCTACAGACGGCATAGGCGCACAATTTAAAGATCACCTTACGGAGGTCGGCTCCTGGTCTGTATCTATGATGATGCAGGGAGAGACAGTGCCCATTTATGAAAACCATGTTCGTTTAAGTGAGCACCAAAAAGACCAATGGGGTGTACCTTTGCTCATTACATCGGTTGAATATACAGAAAATGACGATAAGGTCTTAAACGACTTCTTACGGGAGGGGGCCACTATGTTGGAAAAAGCTGGCTGCAAAAACATTAAAACGACCGATCAGAAAGCGATAGGATATCGAAATCCAGGTCTAGAAGTACATGAAATGGGGGGCGTACGCATGGGACATGACCCGGAGACTTCTCTTTTAAATAAATGGAATCAGCTGCACCACTGTAAAAATGTTTTTATTACAGATGGTGCATGCATGACATCAACGGGTAATCAAAATCCTTCGTTAACCTATATGGCTTTAACCGCTAGAGCTGCAAATTACGCTGCAGATGAATGGAAAAAAGGCAGACTCTAAGGATTTTTAAGCGCCTGCGCTTGCTTTTTCATATAAAATCCGTCCGCCAACAATGGTGTGTTGAATGGTAAAAGATTCGTCAAATATGACTATGTCGGCATCCTTTCCTGCACTAATGGATCCTTTACTATCTAAGACACCCATAATACGGGCAGGCGTATAGGAAAGCATTTTAACGGCTTCCACTAGTGGAACGTCTGCTAGATTCACCATCGTTTTTATAAGTCGATCTGCTGTAGCGACACTCCCCGCAAAGGAAGTTCTATCCGGCAACTTTGCTACGTCATCTTCAATAATAACAGGTAATCCGTCTTGTAAACTTCCCAAAATACTCGGTCCAGGGGGCATTGCCGCCCCGCGCATAGCGTCTGTGATTAATGCAATTTTATCTGGCCCTTTAATTTTATATACCAGTTTTAACAAAGGAGCGGGAAGGTGTACACCATCAGCAATGATCTCTACATCCATTTCGTCAATAATGAAAGCACTCTCAATGACACCGGCGTAACGAAAAGCATTTTTTCGGGTTACTCCCGACATAGCTGAATATAAATGGGTGGCCAAGGTGTAACCATTTTCAAACGCTTCTACAACCTCTTCATAAATCGCATCGGTATGCGCTATGGAAGGAATAACACCATGCTTACGAAGACATCGTCCGAACTCAATAGCACCCTCTTTTTCCGGCGCAGCACTCCAACGCACAATCGATTTCGACGCATTTAAAATTTCTAAATATTCTGTCGGGTCGGGATCCCTAATAAACCTAGGGTCTTGCGCTCCTCGCTGATTCATGGAGAAATAGGGGCCTTCTATATGCAAACCTAGAAACAAGGCCCCTTTTTTATTTTTTTGCTTTGCCTCTTCATAAATGTTAAGTGTATTTAAAAGATGTTCCTTATCGCTCGTTAACGTAGTAGCTACCATAGCAGTTGTACCGAACTGTACATGTGTTTCAGCTACCTTTAGAAATGCTTCTACTTGGCCGTCCATAAAATCTGCCCCACCTCCACCATGAATATGAATATCTATGAAGCCTGGTGAAACGTATCCACCGTTGGCATCTATGGATATGGCACCCGGAACCTCAATATCCTGTTGATAAACACCATCTATCTTTCCATTTTTTATAATGACAGTTGCCTGATCTATCACTCGTAACGGGCTTATCACTTTTCCATTATAAATTTTAATTGTCTTATCTATCATATATTATTTATATTACCGAAATGTAGCTTTAAATTTTTTCCATTTTTTTATACGGTGACCATGTACTGCATAGAAAATAAGGTATAGATAACAGGGAAATAATACCCAATATGCAGTCCTTAAATCGTAAATGTCAGCAAAATGGCCATAAGCTAAAGGCAGAATAGCATTTCCACAAAGCCCCATTATAAGCAATGATCCCCCAAGTTTAGTAAAACGACCTAAACCATCAAGAGCTAAAGGCCATATACCCGCCCAAATAAGCGAGTTTCCAAAGCCTAATAACACAACAAACCAAATAGATATATCGGTTTGATGTCCTAAAATGGCCACATCACTTTTGCAAAAAACGATTAAAAGTGTTAGGAAAAGCCCAAGAACCGTACAAATTCTTAATGCGTTTACCTGGCTGATAATTCTAGGGATACAGATGATACCCAGTAGATACCCACAGATAGTAACGAATAACGTATAGGAAGGGAATACCTTGGCTTCCAATAGGGGGATATTCATCGAACCAGCGTAGTTAATAATCGTATCAATGGCAATTACTTGCGTGCCAACATGAATAAATATCGCAATCGCACCAAGAACGAGATGAGGAAACTGAAAAATATTGCTTTTATCACTATTTGCGGCAGCGAGTTCTTCATTTTCTTCTTCGGTATTTATTTCTGGCAATGGCGAATATTTAACCCCTAATCCGATAAGAATAAGAGTTATTCCTAAGACACTGTAAGGTATAATGACTCTTCGTATCAATTCGTCCAATTCATGTGTCCGCTCTTGTGGCGACATATGTGCCAATTGATCAAATAATGCCTGGTCAGTAGGCCGTAAAATGACAGCAGCGAATAAGATAGGCGCCAAAATACCCGCTCCTTTATTACAAATCCCCATTATACTGATGCGCTGTGCCGCACGCTCTTTTAATGGTAATATAAGGATTTGCGGCAGTCTGCAGAATAGCTAAACCAATTCCAATTGTAAATAATCCTAACAAAAATATCTCATATGTTCTCGTAAACGCCGCAGGCACAAAAATAAAAGCGCCTAAAGCCATTGCAAAAAAACCAATCATCATGCCTTTTTTAAATCCCATTTTTTTTAATAGGTAGGATGACGGCACCGACATCACAAAATAGGCTATGTAAAAAGCGAAGGCTACTAGGTAAGATTGGAAGTGCGTTAGTTCACATGCTATTTTGAAATAAGGAATTAAAATGGAATTGACCCATGAAACAAAGCCAAATATAAAAAACATCAATCCAATGATGAGAATTGAAATCGTCGTTTCTTTTTTCGTTAAAGCGCTTACTTTTACAGTTTCCATAATTAGTCAATAGTCGGCTCCCACCCCGCTTCATACGTTCGTTTCCAATAGGTAAGTGCAGATTCATTCTCTAGTATATGACCATTCGATGGATCGATTTTCAGCAATCCTCCAGAACGCTGTGCAATGTTACCCAATTGCACTAAAAGCGTACTTTGGTGACCACTTATAATATCCGAATTCAAGTTGGTTCCTTTTTTTATACTGTCAAAAAAGTTCTGGATATGTAGCGCGTCAAGGGCCTGGGAAGGATTAGTTAAATTTCTTGTATCTATCGTGGCAGCGTTCTTAATCTCTTTTACCGGCTTATTCTGTAAATCATAAATGGTATAACCGTTATCTCCATTTATTTGCAATGCCCCTTTTTCACCGTAAAAAATTACACCAACGCTTGCACCCTCAATAGTGCGCCCATTACAACTCCTTCCTTCCCATGTGATCGTTCCTTTATCGCCAAATTCTAGCGATATCACCTGCGTATCGGGTGTTTCCCAGTCATCTTGAAAGCGATATCTACCACCAGAGGAGGTCACCTTGGTTGGATAATCAACTTGTAGGCCCCATCGCGCTAAGTCTACCATGTGCGTTCCATTGTTCAACGCTTCGCCGGTACCCCAGTGCCAAAACCAATGCCAGTTGTAATGTAATATATTATCTTTATACGATTTCCGAGGAGCAGGTCCTTGCCAAAGATCAAAATTCAACCATTCGGGTATTGCAACCTCCTTCCCCACGCCTATTGATGCACGATTATTGGTATACCAAGTTTTCGCAAAATAAGGCCTACCAATTACGCCAGCATGTAGCTCTGCTATGCCAGCAGCAACGTTTGGCCAAGAACGTCGCTGGTTTCCCATCTGTATGACATTTTTATATTTCTTTACTACTTCAACCAACAATTCACCTTCATGCGGATTATGACTGCAGGGCTTTTCTAAATAGACGTGTTTATTTGCCTTAGATGCCAAGATCGCTGCAGGTGCATGCCAATGATCGGGAGTGGCGATAACCATAGCATCTACCTCCTTTTTCTCTAACACCTGTCTAAAATCACTTTCAGCCTTTGGCCTGCGTGATTGATTCTTCTCAATTTGGCTGATACATTTATCGGCAGCTCTACTATCCACATCACTAACATATACCACTTCGCAATTGGGCTGACTTGAAAAGTTATTGGCTAAGGCGAGGCCCCTCGCATTCACCCCCACCATTCCGACCCTGATCCTTTCATTGGCACCCATGATGTTGGCATAACTTTTTGCAGAAAAGCCTGGCAAGATACCGCCAAACGTAATAGCCGATGCGCCAATGGCCGTCGATTTGATAAATGACCGCCGTGATGTATTGATTCTATTCGTCATGTTCTTTTTATTTTTAAATAGTATAAACTTAAAACGTATAATTTGGATTTTGTACCAAGGCTTTATTTCGATCCCATGCCTCACGAGGTATTGGAAATAAAATGGGACGTGTATGAAGCCACGGTTTCTGATCGATGTTCAGCTCATTAATATTTGGCCGTTCTTTTTTAATAAAATCAATAAAACGCCCACGTCTATTAAGATCAGAAAAACCGCCCGTTGGCTCCCAGATAAATTCCATTCTTCTTTCTTTAAAGATAACATCTAATATTTCTTCTTTTCCTAAATTTGATGAAAGCATATTTAAACCTGCTCGCTGTCTCACCATGTTAATCTGAGACACCGCATCAGAAGATCTTCCCACTTCATTTAACGCTTCTGCATAATTTAAAAGTGCTTCAGAAAAACGCATTATAGGAGCGTTAATTCCCGAATTATTAATGGTTGGTTTTTCCCAGTACTTCGTAACTATATAACCAGTTTTTGACCAGCCTGCGGGAACATCTTGAGGCATTACAAAGGCAGGCATATTTTGATGTGGCTCTCCCGGTCCTATAATTACCTGCCAATAACGTTGATCGACGATTTTTCTCTGCATATCTTTTTCAAACGCATTCACCCAATGTTGCTGCGGCACGAAGTTGCTCCAGGCAGCTCCACCAGTAAACTCGGAGGGAGCCCCACGTGGTGCTGTTCTTTTTACAAGATTATTTCCTTCTGCATCTTGTGAGGGTCTAAATTGTGTTGAGAAAAGTATTTCCTCATTATTTTCATTTTCTTCGCTAAATACATCTCTAAATTTAGGAACCAACCCATAAATCCCCTGTCCTATGAGTGCTTCTGCGTAACTTACAACATCCTCGTATTTTTCCTGCCATAAAGCTGCCTTTATTAATAAGCCTAGAGCCGATCCAGCGCTGGCTTTTCCGAGATCATTGCCCGTCCAGGTTTTGGGTAAAGATGCTGCCGCTTCAAGCAAATCTGTTTCTATTAAATTCCAAATCTCCGCTGCACTTGCTCTTGGAACCTCTAAATTTGAAGAAGCATCCAAGGCTTCAGTTATCAGCGGCACACCACCCCAATAAGTAACTAGACGGTAATAGAATAAAGCGCGCAAAAACTTAGCCTGCGCCGTAATAACTTTTTTTGCTTCTTCAGAAATATTTTCCATTCCACCGACCTTATTGATAACCATGTTCGCCCTGCTCACACCCAAATAAGCGCCCACATACATATCCCTTAAAATGGTATTCGTCGCCGGAAAAGCTAATGTATGTAATTCAATACGATTGGCACTTCCGTCCATTTCATACATATCACCAGCGATGGCCCACTCAACATCCGCGGCGTCTCTTACATTACTAAAAGTTTCTTCTCGTTGTAATATGCTATACACACCAGTTAAACCTGCTTGTGCATCAGATTCATTTAAATAAAAACTCCCTTCAGTGAGTGTATCTTTTGGTGATAAGGATAAAAATTTATCACCGCAGGAAATCAAGATGAAAAAAGTTAATAAACCTACTACTTGGATTGTTTTCATTTTTTCTAAGTTTAAATACCTAAATTGTTCATCAGTTAAAATCCTACTCTTATTCCTAGCATAAAGGTTCGTGGAATTGGATATACGCCATCATCAATACCTGAAGCTAAAGGACTTGTGCTGCCTATTTCAGGATCAAACCCCGAATATTGCGTAAAAGTGAGTAAGTTCTGGGCATTTACATAGATCCTGAACTTTTTAACAAGTCCGCTTTCTTCGAACAATTTTTCCGGCAGGCTATATCCTACCGTTAAATTTCGCAGCCGTAAGAAATTACCTTTTTCTATGTAAAAAGAAGACACATTAGCATAATTACCATTCGCATCGGTATAGGTAAGCCTCGGAATGGTACTTCCACCATTTTCAGGTGTCCATCTATTTAACACATCTGCTGAAGCATTGATGACACCGCTTCCGCCAAAATATTTTATTGGATAGGTAGAAAATTTGTTTACATTGAAAATTTCATTTCCGGCTGTACCTTGAAACAACATATTAAAATCAAATCCCTTGTAGGAGAGGTCTATGCTTGCACCATAAGTGACCGCAGGCCATGGGCTTCCAAGTTTTACACGATCCGCATCGGATAATACTTGATCGCCGTTTACATCTCTAAATTTAAAATCGCCCGCTACTGCATTAGGCTGCAAGGATTTGTTAACCTCGCCATTATTTTGATAAATTCCATCTACTATGTAACCTCTAAAATAACCGATAGGTTCGCCAACTTCCGTATAGGAAGAGCTCATACTGGTAAAACCAACCGTTGGCCCGGTAATTGGCCGTCCGGCACCTAAAGATAGTACTTCATTCTTCAGGGTTGCCAAGTTTACACTCACGTCGTATTTAAAATCTCCGGAACTTCCGTTGTATCCCACCAAAAGTTCTAGTCCCTTGTTCCTTACTTTTCCACCGTTAACAGATGGCGCACTTTCGAAACCTGCCTCTATCGATACAGGGAGACTCACCAGCATATCTTTCGTATCTTTAATATAGTATTCAGCTGTCAGGTAGGCATGATCGTTTAAAAAAGATGCGTCGATTCCTATATTAAGCTGTTGACTCGTTTCCCATTTTAAATTTTGATTTCCTGGGCGGATCATACTCGCGCCAATAGCTAATCCCTGGTTTAAACCAAGCACATAATTGTCAGCCACTCTGCCTAACCCAATAGTACTGGCATAGCTAAATGCACCAATCGCATCATTACCCAGTTGGCCCCAGCTCGCTCGTAGTTTTAATGAATTAATTGCTGTAATTCCCTTAAAAAATTGCTCTTCTGAAATATTCCAGCCGCCGGAGAAAGATGGAAAGTTTCCCCATTTATGAGCCGGGCCAAAATTGGAAGATCCATCCCTTCTAATACTGGCCGAAAACAGATACTTATTTTGATAGGAATAATTTATGCGCCCTAGATAAGATGCTAAAGAATAAAGTGTTCCGGTACCATTCGCTCTGCGTTCCAACTCGGCGCTACCGTTAATAATTTGAAGATTTTCATTCTGAAAATCACGAGCGGTAACTCCTATCCAATCATTGGTATTCTTTTGAGCAGTTTGCCCAATTACTGCTGATATATTGTGCCGATTGATGGTTTTACTATAAGACAGGGTGTTTTCTATTAGCCAATTTAGTCCTTGTGTATAAGTTTCTCCCAACGTAGCTTGAAGATTACGGTAATGCCCTCTTTCAACTTTGGGCTCCCAGCTAGTGCTTCGATTATTGTTTGCATCGATACCGATGCTCGTTCGCCATTTCAAACCATTTGTAATTTCATACTCACCATAAGCGTTTCCATACATGCGTAGGTTTTTTAGGTAATTTTCTATAGATTCAGCCCGTAACAGCGGGTTGTCCCCTTGAGTAGAATAGTAAGCAGAAGAACCATTTACAACATCTCGCAGACCTAGAGTGGGATAAAACTGTTGAGCGAGATTAAAAATCCCTAATCGAAAATCTTCATTGCGTTGCCCCTTGGAATGGGTATATGCAAAAGCTAAGGTGCCTCCAAACTTCAATTTATTACTAACGCGCACATCCACATTAGCGCGTCCAGTATATCTTTTATTCCAGGTTTCAATTAAAGTGCCTTGTTGATCGCGATAGCCCAGTGAAAGGGCTGCCTGTATTTTTTGGGATCCACCAGATACATTGACATCATAATTCTGTAAAGGAGCTGTTCTGAATACTTCATCAATCCAATTGGTGCCCTGCCCTAGAGAGACGGGATCCGCCCATTCTGGATTAGGCGTCATATTAGAATTTCTATAGAGCTCATTTGCCAGCGTTGCAAATTCTTCTGCGTTTAGGAATCTTGGTTTCTTCCATAATTGTTGTAAGCCCGCATAGCCATTAAATTCGGCTGTAGTTAGGCCTTCCTTACCTCTTTTTGTCGTGATTAAAACAACGCCGTTAGCTGCCCGTGCTCCATAGATAGACGCTGCTGCAGCATCTTTTAATATTTCTACCGATTCAATATCATTGGGATTTACAATAGACATCCCATCTATCCTATCCGTACTCCCTCCAACTTCCATGCTTCCACCTCCAACCGGAAAACCATCAATGACATACAAGGGCTCGTTACTGCCCGTAGTACCAACACCCCTAATTCTTACGGAGGCGGCCCCACCCGGTGCACCGGTAGTTTGGCTAATCGTTACTCCTGGAACCTTTCCTTGAATAGCACTGGTAAAAGAACCAGAGACAACTTTCTGCAACTCGGCAGATTTAATAGAGGAGACTGAGCCTGTTAATTCCTTTCTCGATTGTGTGCCATAACCGATTACGACAATCTCCTCCAAGCTAGTAAAATCTTCTTGTAAGCTAACCTTTAATGATGCTTTACCTTCCAAAGCAATTTCTTGTGGTTTATACCCTACAAAGGTAAAAACCAGCGTTTCCTTCCCTGATAGGCGTTTTAATTGAAAATTTCCCTCCGTATTGGTGGAGGTTCCTGCTATCCCCCCTTTCACCTTCACACTTACACCGGGAAGAGGCAATCCATCAGTACCGGTTACGTTACCGGTAACATCGATAAAATTTTGTTTCTCTTTTAATTTAGTTGAATGAATCTTTGCTTCCACCCCATTTGTCGCAAGGAATATTCCTACTAAAGGGAGAAAAATAAACACAGTAATTTTTCTTCTCATAAGTTTGATTTATTAAGTTAAGGTCTGAACTTTGCTATCTCTTATCCTTCTGGCACATTATTTCAAAAAGTACTCGAAAAACAAATAGGCCAATTCATTGGATTCATCATTTGGTTCATGTTTAATTCTGTTTGTCATAGCAACTCTATTTTTATATCCTAAAAATTCATTAACGGCAACCGTCATACTTAATGCTCCCCAACGCGTCGGGGGATCTTCTGCTCCACCAGAAACTAAAAAAGGTCTTGGAGCCATTAAAGCATGTAATTCGTGTAAATTATAGCCTTCACTTATTAATTTGGGATATAGGCCTTGCGCCGGGTTCTGAGCCGTTATTAATCCTCTTTTTCGCCAAGGTTTCGGATGATATCCTAAATACCAAGGCTCCCAATAATTGATAGATTCCCTGTCTTGCTGAAAAAGAATGCCAGGATCGGACCATACGGCGCAGGCAAACTTATCAAACAGACAGGAGGCAAACATTGCCCATTTTCCACCAAACGAATGGCCCATAATTCCTATTTTATCCGATAAAACACTAGGAAATTTAGCGAGTGCATACCATGCATTGGTTACCGCATAAGCAAGCATAGATAGCGGTTGAACGCTTGCATGTTCAATGTTTGGATAATACAATGAAAATTCCTGTTTACAAGAAGCTTCTCTTGTTCCAATCGACAAGGTAATAAAGCCTCTTTGTACCAATTGCCGTGCAAAATCACGGTGTGGTTTTCCTTCACCAATAGCTGTTTCTGGTTCATAAAATACGGTGATGACCGCAGGTTTCTTCCCTTTACTTTTTGGAACGAGCAAATAACCTATTGTTTCTTCATTGGGCGTCCAGTAAAATCTTACCTGATACTGTATGTGGTTTGCCTTTTCGATCGTATCTATGAAGATAAATTGTTGATTCTTTAGTAAGGGAGGCCAAGCCCCCATCATCGCATTCCACTGACTTTTAATTTCCTTTTTTCTTGCTTGCCAATCCTCTATAGATTTCACTCCTTTCCCATTGTAAAACCGGGTCAATGGTCTAAGCTCATTGCTTCTGTTTTTAAAACTATCGGGAACAATAAAATAGGGAGCAATCTTTTTCCATATAGTTTCCTTTTCACTGTTTCCATTTTTCTCTTGGCCAAAAACATATAGACTATTCGTTGCAACAAAGCAGAGCGCCAGCATTAAAATAGGCCGCAGATCAACAAGGCTATTTACAACTGTACATAATTGGTTTAAAAGTTTTTTAAACATGGAACCACGCACTTAACAAGAATTCATTTTCAAATATCTTAGCCTTACTTTAATACTTCTTCCAAAAAAATTGGAGCCCCTCCTTTATTTTTACTTAAATCAGCAGCTTCCATAAAGGCTAATATTTCCAAGGTATCGGCTTCTTTAACTGGCGGAACTTTTGTATCAAAAAATTCAACGATTTTTTCTAATAGTGGTTGATACCCATTATAAGGCCCTATTTGTTGTATACCAGTTGTCCCGAAAGCCGTTCCACCGAAATCTTTTTTCCCCTTTCGAATCCCTCTAAATGTGCCAACCCGTCCATCGGCCCAAACACCCACCACCACATCAGTGTCAGGTGTAAACACCCTCGTGACCGATTTACAACCGGTCCCCATAACAGCATAAAGTGTTTCCACTCCGTGTATACCATACCAAAATAAGTCAGGATGTGTACTTTCTAAAGTAGCCGGGCTATAGGTGTCTGCACCTGTTATATCGCCTATAAGCTTGTGTTCTACAATTTCTTTAATATGTTCTGCATAACGTAAAGATGACGCTGAAAATACTGGAACATTTTTCTCACGCGCCAAAGCAAATATCTTCTTTGCGTCTTTCACAGAAGCGGTCATTGGCTTATCTATGAAGAGCGGTTTATTCGCTTCAATTACAAGCCTTGCTTGCTCAAGATGCAAACGTCCGTCATTCGTTTCCAATAAAATGTAGTCAACTTTCTTCAGCAGCGCCTGAATGGAATCAACTATTTCTACTCCTAATTGCTTCACTTCATCTATATACCCGGGTATCCGTTTTGCACTGCTCTCAATCTCTTTACTACCGTACGGGTAAGCAGCTGTAATTTTATATCCTCTTAAGGATGCATTGGCAGGATTAGTATTCAACGCCTTTGTGAACGCGACACTATGAGACGTGTCAAGACCTATGATGCCTATTCTTTTTTCAACCTGATCTAAATGCTTTCCAAAAAGAATAGAAGGTTTATTTATTAAACCAGCAGATAAACCGGTTAGAGCAGCTTGATGGATAAAATTTCTTCGGTTAATTCCTTTCATAATTTTTATTCTTTATAAGAATCGGTTACGTACACGTACCTTAATTTACAAACACGCACTCTCAAATAAATTTGAGATCCCCTGATATGTTAGAATCTTATTTCAGCTTAGTTTATAATTACGGTTACGTTACCGCAATTTACAAAAAGAAAAACAAATACCAAATAAATTGTAAAATAATCCGCTATTACCATGCTAATTATGGTAGAATCGATAATTCTCTTTTGTAACAATGTCTATTGGCATAAACTGATCTTCTATGTTACGCTCGTTTAGATCTGCGTAACGGTGCAAAGTCATCACTCCCCTATACCCCTGCTCTTCTGGTTTCTGACATATTAAAAATTGAATCAACCCCAGCTCTAGGTATTTAATATTCTCTTTTAAAAAGTCATACCCAATTAATACCTTATCTATTCCCTTTTGTTCAAAATAATGTGCAACAGAAGAGACTCTCGAATTAGTCACAAATACCCCTTCAATTCCTCTTTCTTTTGTCAAAACTTCATCTAAAGCGAGTGCTATGGAAGAAGCATCCGTTTTTGTGATATCTATTTTGAGAATTTCCAGTTTCCTATTGTTTTTTTCAAAATAAGCCCTAAAACCTTCTTCCTTTCTTAAGAGGTGATGGTACTGATCTAATTCCTTAGAAACGTTTACAACTAATATTTTTCCCGATTTCACAGCAAAGTCCATCAATTGCCCCGCTTGATAACCGCTACAAAAGAGATGGGGGCCTATATAGCAAACGTTATTCTGGCCGGGCACATCTGAATTTATGAAAACATAAGGTATTTTCCTTTCGCTGCAAATTGCTGTAAGTTGGATCGCCTCCTCGATAAATGACGGCGCTACTAATATTCCATCGATCTGTAATTGCATGATCTCTGCAACTTGCTTTAAGAAGGAGCTTTTGTCATTTAAATCGAAAAAAAATTTCCGAACTGTTATACCATATTGCTTCAGGCTTTTTGCGGCTCGGTCAATTCCAGAAAGCGGTGCCTCCCAAAATCCCGTCTCTGTTGAACTTGGAATTAAGACAGCAAAAGTGGAAGTTCTTTTGGAGGCTAACCTGCTGGCAATGATATTAGGTTTATAGTCAAACTCTCTTATAATATCATTAATTCGCTTCTTCGTTGCTTCAGAAACGCCTTTCCGGTTGTGAAGAACCCGATCAACCGTAGCGATCGAAACATTTGCCAATCGGGCTATTTCCTTCACACCAAATTCTTTATTTTCTAAAGATTTACTCATATATTAACGAAAGTATCTTTTTATTAAATTTAAAACAAATAATCATCTCATATCATGGCATAATAGCACATTCGACATGGGTTAAAAGAGTTGGTTTACATTTATTTTTACCAAAAAATTATTTATTTAGCTAAGCGAATAGCTACATTTGCGACTTTCGGAACTTATTTTACCTGCTTCCGTGACATTAAACGAACTGAATATGTTTGATATTTGTTGTGTAGGACACATCACGCTGGATAAAGTTGTTACGGCTAATGCAGTAAAACATATGCCCGGCGGTACTTCATTTTATTTTTCTAATGCCATTAAAAATATGGATGTCTCTTTTTCCTTGGTAACCGCTGTTGGTGAGCAGGAGAATCACATCGTAGAAAATTTAAAACACAAAGGATTAATAATAAAATCACTTCCAAGTAAACATACCGTTTACTTTGAGAACATTTATAATGAGAACCAAGATCATCGAACACAAAGGGTTTTACAAGAAGCGGATCCCTTCACAATCGATCAATTACTAGATGTTGAAGCCAAAATCTTTCACTTAGGACCGCTGTTGACGCAGGATATTCCTGTTGAAGTAATCAAATTTCTATCTGAAAAGGGTCTAGTTTCGCTTGATGTGCAAGGATATTTACGGATCGTAAAAGAAAATAATGTTTATTATACAGATTGGTTGGCCAAAGAAAAAGGACTTCAGTACATTGATATATTAAAAGCCAATGAATTTGAAATGGAAGCATTAACAGGTACTAAGGATATTTATAAAGGTGTGAAGATTCTAGCAGATTATGGCGTAAAAGAAGTAGTAATTACACTGGGAAGTATGGGATCTATATTATTTAAGGATAACATTATCTATCAAATTCCTGCGTACATTCC
>DATMSZ010000295.1:0-3067 GCA_035565175.1 Pseudosphingobacterium sp. | reverse complement strand
GCTCATGATAGCTTCATTGCCATTAAAAAAACAATTTATTCTAATGAAAATCTTAAAATTCGGTGGAACATCGGTTGGAAGCCCTGAGCGTATCAAAAACTTGCTCAGCATCATTCAACCCGGTGAGGAAAAGCAAATCGTTGTTCTATCTGCAGTTGCAGGTACAACTAATGCATTAGTTGAAATATCTCAAGCTTTTATAACTGGAGATAAACAAAAGGCCGAAGTATTGATAAAGGGATTGCGTTTAAAATATGACGAATTTATTGAGGAACTTTTTACCACCGTTGAAGGGAAAAATAATGGTAAAGAATTAATTGAATACCACTTTAATTTTATACGATCATTCGCTCAAGAACTGTTTACGCCTATTGAAGAGAAAATTATTCTTGCCCAAGGGGAGTTACTTTCAACAACCTTATATCATTTTTACCTTACCGAAATAGGTGTAAGATCTAAGTTGTTGCCCGCATTAGATTTCATGAAGATCGATGAGGACAATGAGCCGATAGTAGATTATATAGGAGAGCATTTAAATGGTTTGTTAACGGCTGCGGCAGATAACAATTTATTTATAACACAAGGGTACATTTGTAGGAATGCTTTCGGTGAAATTGATAATTTGAGACGTGGAGGTAGTGATTATACAGCTTCATTGATAGGTGCTGCGATACGTGCAGAAGAAGTTCAGATCTGGACAGACATCGACGGTATGCACAACAACGACCCCCGAATCGTAAAAGGAACAAAACCTATCGCACATTTAACATTTGATGAGGCAGCTGAACTAGCCTACTTCGGTGCTAAAATTCTACACCCACAAAGTGTATTTCCAGCGCAGAAATACAATATTCCAGTACGACTATTAAATACGATGGATCCAGAAGCTACTGGTACACTCATTAGTAAAGAAGGAGCCGCAAAAGGGGAAGTAAGATCGATCGCTGCAAAAGACGGCATTACTGCTATACGTATCCATTCTTCTCGGATGTTACTTGCGTTCGGATTTCTCAGAAGAGTCTTTGAGGTTTTTGAGCGTTATAAGACACCTATCGATATGATCACAACGTCGGAAGTAGCTGTTTCAGTAACAATAGATGATATTCGCTTTTTGACTGATATTGAGCGTGAGTTGAAGGATTTTGGTTCAGTAGAAGTTGATATCGATCAAACTATTGTTTGCGTAGTGGGCGATTTTAGTTTAAATACGCACGGTTACGCATCACGTGTTTTAGATGCAGTAAAACACATCCCCGTGCGGATGATTTCCTATGGAGGAAGTAATTTTAATATTTCTCTTTTAATAAATGCTGCAGATAAGGTTGAAGTGTTACGTTCATTACATAACCGTCTATTTTAACGATTTTACATGTTCAATAAAGATATTATAACTGCTTTTGAGCAGAAAGAAACACCTTTTTATTATTATGATTTGGGTTTACTTAGAGCAACCTTAAACGAAGCTTTAAAAGAAGCCCGATCACACGACTTTCATGTGCATTACGCTTTAAAGGCAAATTTCAATGATAGAGTGTTAAGAACTATTCAACAATCAGGTATTGGAGCAGACTGTGTTAGTGGGAACGAAGTTCTTAAGGCTATTGAAATTGGATTTGATCCGAACATGATCGTTTTTGCGGGGGTGGGGAAGTCAGATAAAGAAATACTAACTGCACTTGAGCATGATATTTTTGCCTTTAACGTAGAGTCTTTGCAAGAACTTGAGGTAATTGGCGATCTGGCACGAAAGAAGGATAAGATTGCTAAAATAGCGTTGCGGATCAATCCAAATGTAGACGCCCAAACGCATAAATATATAACAACAGGTTTAGATGAAAATAAATTTGGCATTAAAACCTGGGAGTTAAATGATTGCTTAGAATTAATAAAAAGATATCCTTCTTTAGAATTAATTGGTCTCCATTTTCATGTTGGATCTCAGATTGTAGACATGAACGTTTTTAAAAGCTTATGTGTGAAGGTTAATGAATTTAATAACTGGTTCGACGAACGTGGATATCGCTTAAAAGTGCTGAATGTTGGTGGCGGCTTAGGAGTGGATTATACAAATCCTGATGCCGAGCCAATAGTCGATTTCAAGCACTATTTTGAAATATTTAATAAATTCTTAGAAAGAAAGGGTGACCAAGAAGTGCATTTTGAGCTTGGAAGAGCATTGGTGTCACAATGTGGAACTTTAATAAGCCGGGTATTGTATGTTAAAAATGGTATAAAGAAAAATTTTCTTATTCTGGATGCAGGAATGACTGAGCTTATGCGACCAGCCCTATATCAAGCCTATCATAAAATCGAACATCTCAGTGGTAGTCATGAAGTTAAGACGGATGAGGACGAGCTTGTGCATTATGACGTGGTGGGGCCTATCTGTGAAAGTACTGACTGTTTCGGAAAAGAGGTTGAATTACCGGTATCATATCGGGGCGACCTGATAGCCATACGTACAGCTGGGGCTTATGGTGAAGTAATGGCTTCAAAATATAATTTAAGGGACGAAATACGTTACGTGTATAACGATGACATACAATAAATCCATCCATCTGGATTGAAAGAAAATAAAGAAGCTGTTATTATTTATAACAGCTTCTTTATTTTAGACTATATTCCAATCAATATTCCGGGCTTATTAAGAATAGGTACCCTTATGAGGTTGGAGTCAACTATACTTTCGGGAAGGAAGATAAACTTTTTGTCGTAAATTGTTTTGTTGATATAATAGCTCAAAAGATATTCATTTGTTAAACCAAACACCTGCTCATCTATCGCTTCCACTACGGCAAATCCCTTTGCACTTACATCACCAATAAAATGTCGTAAAACCGATGTTTTGACATCTTTGTCATCTTTTATCCCATAACCTTTACTGCTTATCAGCACATTTTCTATCTGTTCCTCTTTCTGGTTTATAAGATACACATTCCATTGTTTACTTTCCGGTGAAGCACTTTCTAGCACAATTGCAATATATATATCTTCTACTATATTTGGCGGAAGGTCTTTTTTCATAGAAAAGTATTTTCCGTAATATTATTTCTTTTTTGTTTTAGTT